>CBFHUV010000067.1:0-11187 GCA_965659055.1 Polaribacter sp. | reverse complement strand
ACGTATTTACCCAGACAATACCTGCATGGAGGTTTTTAGAAAATTGCATGGTTCTGTTAAGATTATTGGTCCAAACCGTTGCAGACAATCCATATTTAACATCGTTGGCTAAGGCCAAGGCTTCTGTATCTGATTTAAACGGCATCAGTGTTACCACCGGCCCAAAAACCTCTTCTTGATTAATTCGGCATTGGTTGTTTTGAACTTCAATCACTGTAGGTTGCATATAATAACCGTTCTCATAACCTTCCACGGTGACTTCCAACCCTCCAAACAAGATTTTTCCACCTTCCTCCTCGGCAATTTTCACATAAGATTCTACTTTTTCCATATGGGATTTTGACACTAAAGCACCAATATTTGTCGATGCATCAGATGGAGGTCCCACTTTTAATTGCCGCACTCTTTGAACGAAATCAACCTTGAATTTTTCATAAATGCTTTCTTCGACAAAAATTCGGCTTCCACACAGACAAATTTGTCCTTGATTGGCAAAAGAAGAATAAATGGTTGTTGCCAACATCGTATCATAATCACAATCAGCAAAAATGAGATTTGGGTTCTTACCTCCTAGCTCAAGAGAAAGTTTCTTAAACATAGGTGCTGCCACCCTAGCAATATGAGCTCCAGTTGCCGTTCCTCCTGTAAATGAAATGGCTTTGATATTCGGGTGCTCAACAATTGCCCGACCTGTTGTTGTTCCTAATCCGTGAACAATATTTAAGACACCTTTGGGAAGACCTGCTTCTGTACAAATTTCACCGAGTAAATAGGCCGTCATAGGGGTTACCTCGCTAGGCTTGGCTATCACACAATTCCCCGCCGCTATTGCCGGGGCTATTTTCCAGGTAAAAAGATATAAAGGTAAATTCCATGGAGAAATACATCCCACGACCCCCAATGCTTGTCTAAGCGTAAAATTAACCGCATCCATGCCCAAACTTTCATGCGATTCAGAGGAAAATTGGGTAATTGCATTGGCGAAAAACTGAAAATTTGCTGCAGCTCTCGGAATGTCAACTTCTTTGGCCAAAGAAACGGGTTTCCCGTTGTCTTTTGATTCAGCCTCGGCCAAAAACTGCAATTTATCTTTAATGAGCTCTGCAATTCTTGCTAAAATTTTGCTTCTTGTTGCTAAAGTTGAGTTCGACCATGAGTCAAAGGCCTCTTGAGCAGCTTGGTATGCCATTTCTACATCTTCTGAGGATGAATTCGGGATCTGACTATAAATTGCTCCATTGGAAGGATTGTAATTGTCAATCCATTGGTTCTGAATTGGATTTACAAATTCTCCGTTGATATAATTTTTTATTTGTTCCATAAATAGTACACTTCCTATTTGGGTTTATAAGCTGTTACTTTAATTTCTACTACCAAATCTGGATGTGGCAATTGATGTACAGCTACTGTAGTGCGAGTAGGCCCGGTTTCCTTATCAAAAAATTTTGCATAGGCCTTGTTATACCCGGCAAAGTCATTCATGTTTACTAAAAATGTAGAAACATCCACCACGTCCTTTAAAGAGGCTCCAACGGTTTGTAAATTCTTATCAATATTATTAAGAACTTCGGTTGTTTGAGTTTCAATATTCAAATACTTGGTTCCCATTTCATCAATAATATCAACTCCTGCTATACTATTATCTGCTCTCCGAGAACTAGTCCCAGAAACAAAGATAAAATCACCAACAACTTTTACATGTGGATAGGCTCCTCTGGGTGTAACTTTTTTTTCTTCCATTTTATTTATGCTTTTGCTAAATCTAATAATTTCATTGTTGTTCTATAATTGCGAGATGTTCCTGTTACATTCAGCTTCTTTTCAAACAAATTGTTTGTCAATTTTGTATCTGCAAAAGTTGATGGGCATTGCAAATAAATAACATCTTCATCAATTAAATATACATCTTCTTTAATTCCTTTAACTTCAAAACTTATAGACTCCACTACTTTGTCTAAAAAAGTAAAGGCGTTAATTTTTTCATTTTCTAATGAAAACGGATAGTTCTTAAAAGCTTTTTCCCATGCATCAATTGTTCTAATGACCACCGGAACTTCAAATCCAAATCGCGAAGCAATTCCTGCTTTAATTTTTTGACAAATTGTGTTTTGATCCAAATCAGAATCTAAAATAATATTCCCACTTTGTATATAGGTTTTTACATTGATAAATTCCAAAGTAGCTAATAGCGCTCGCAAGTCTGCCATAGGGATTTTATTCTTACCCGATACGTTGATTCCTCTTAGCAATATGATATATCTTTTCATAATACCCTCTCAACCTGCCTTACTTACAATCCTGCAATTTTATCTTCCTCCAAAATCTCATTGGTTTGTTCTTGCACCTTGTTTAGCACAATTTTCAACTCTTCTTTACTCATCTCTAAAGAAGTTGAGATGCTAGCATCTGCAATTAAATTCAATAAGGCCTTATCTTGAGCTCTTCCTTTTTTCATAGCTTCATCATACCCAATTTCTTCATTAAAAGTAACCATTGAATATTTAGAAAAATATTCCGTTGGGAAATTCCTTTCCAAATCCATTTCTATCTTTCTTTTTTCTTTAAAAAGAGGATTGGCCACATGATCTCTCATTTCATAATAATTTTCAACTGCTAATTGACCAATGGCATCAGCATTTGTTTTTCTAGCCTTTTCGTAGGCTTTAAAAATAGCTTCCCAATCTGTTTGATTAGTTGGACCATTTCCTGTATGTTCATTTAAAACGGCATCTAAAACCACCACATCTTCAAAAGAGGCATTCATGCCTTGCCCGTAAAATGGAACTACTGCATGAGCAGCATCACCAAGAATTAGGGTTTTATTCTGATAGTGCCAAGGAGCACATTTTATAGTGCCCAAAGCTCCTGTTGGATTGTTCGCAAATTCTTTGGCAATATTTGGAATTAAGGCCAATGCGTCAGGAAATTGCTCTTGGAAAAAATGTGTAATCTTTTCTTCTGTCGACAAATCTTTAAAGTTATAAATCCCTTCTTCATGCCCTAAAAATAAGGTTACCGTAAAACTGCCGTCCATATTAGGGAGTGCAATAAGCATATACTCTCCTCGTGGCCAAATATGTAAATGGTCTTTACTAATTTGATGTTTGCCATTAGAATCAGCAGGGATTTCTAATTCTTTATATCCATGAGTAAGATAATCTTGAGAAAAACTAAACAAAAACTTTCGTTCTAAATAATAGGCTTTTCTTAAAACAGAACCCGCTCCATCGGTTCCAAAAATAACAGTTGCTTGCACTTGAAATGCTTCTTTGGTTTCATAGTCTTCAAAAGAAACCAAGGCGTTTTCAATATCCACGGCGGTACATTTTTTATTAAAATGTATCTGCACGTTTTGGTGAGTTTCTGCCTCAGTCAATAGCATTCCATTTAAATCTCCTCTTGAGATAGAATTGATATACTCGCCTTCTCTACCAGAATAATTTGAACTAAAGGTATTTCCAGAAGTATCGTGCATTAATCTTCCATACATTGGGATACAAATGGCTCTGGCCTTTTCCTCTACCCCCACCAACCTCAAGGCTTTAAATCCTCTATCTGATAAAGCTAAATTGATCGATCTCCCTGCAGAGATATCGGTAATTCTCAAATCTGGCCTACTTTCATAAACTGCAACTTGATATCCTCTTTGTGCTAGCCTTAATGCCAATAAAGAGCCACACAAACCAGCTCCTATAATAACGATATTTTCTTTTTTACTCATGTCTTTTATTTGAGGAATCGAGTTTTGTCGAAACCCAATTATTTTAATAAAGATTTTAAAACAGCCACCATTTTAAAAACATCTTCAAAACGATTGTATAATGGTACCGGCGCACAACGAATTACATCAGGCTCTCTCCAATCTGTAATAATATTATTTTCAGTTAATTTTTTGTGCAAAGATTTATCAGCATTCTTCACCTGTATCGATAATTGACATCCTCTTTCTTTCGGATTTGATGGAGTGATAATCTTAATACTGTCTGAATTCATTTGATGAATCAAAAATTCAAAATAGCCTGTCAATTTTTCTGATTTGTTCCTCAGCGCTTTCATACCCACCTCATCAAACATATCTAAAGATGCCTTAATAGCGGCCATTGACAAAATTGGTGGATTTGACAATTGCCATCCTTCTGCACCTTTCATTACATCAAAGGGCTGACGCATGTTAAAACGTGTTTCTTTATTGTGATTCCACCAACCTGCAAAACGGGGTAAACCCCTATTATTTGCATGTTTTTCATGCACAAAAAGCCCGCCCAAACTACCTGGACCTGCATTGAGATATTTGTAACTGCACCAAGCAGCAAAATCTATACCTGAATCATGTAAGTCAGGGGATACATTTCCTGCGCCATGCGCTAAGTCAATTCCTACCATACAGTTTTTGGCATGACCCAACTTAGCAATTCTTTTTAGGTCTAAATATTGTCCTGTATAATAATTTACGCCGCCTATTAACAATAAGGCGATTTCATCTCCTTGCTCTGCCAGAATAGTTTCTAAATCTTCTATCCTCAATAATTCTTCACCTTGTCTTGGTTTCCATTCAACCAATCCGGCCGCTGGATCAAAACCGTGAAATTGCAATTGAGATTGCACAGCATATCGATCTGATGGAAAAGCGTCACTTTCAATAACAATCTTGTATTTGGTTTTCGTTGGTCTGAAAAAAGACACCATTAATAAATGCAAATTAGTGGTTAAGGTATTCATGACCACCACTTCAATTGGTTTTGCTCCGACAATTTTCGCCATCGATGCCGTTAATAGCTCATGATAAGGCATCCAAGGATTTTTAGCCTCAAAATGACCTTCCACCCCATAATTCGCCCAATCATCTAATTCTTGTTGGATGTATTTTTGAGTTGTTTTAGGCTGTAAACCCAATGAATTACCTGTAAAATACAACCAATCTTGTCCGTTTTTATCTTTTGGAATATGAAATTTATCTCTGTAAGACGCCAATGGGTCTTCACTATCTAATTGCCTAGCATAGGCTAAGGTGTTCTCAAAACTCATGTAAAATATGCTTATCCCCAAATATAAGATAATCCCCTAAATCAACTTGAATATTTTGATGATTTTGTACTTTAGCAAAAAAGTGTTTTCGATGAAATCAGTTAAAATTTTTCTTTTAGTCAGCTTATTTTTAAACATTGCTTGTAACAACAGCGATCAAAAACTGGAAGAATTAAAAAAAATTAATTTAGAAATCAAGCAACGTTTCGCCCCAGATAGCAGAGTTGCTATTTATAACATTCAACTTAATTGGCTGAATAATAGCCTTTCTGTTTCGGGAGAAAGCGATCAGCCAAAGGCCATTGAAGCACTCAATGATTCAATTCAAAAACTTGGAATTCCCTTTAAGAATTTGGTTCGTATCTTACCCGATTCTGCCGTAAACAAAACACCTTTTGCTGTGGGAAGAAACTCTGTCATTAACATTCGATCCGAAGCCAAACACTCCTCTGAATTAGGCACTCAAGGTTTATTAGGCATGTCGGTAAACGTACTTGATAAAAAAGGAGATTTCTATCGAATTCAAACCCCTGATAATTATATTTCTTGGGTGGATAAGGGAGGAATTCAATTAATGACTCCAGCAGAATTTAGCAATTGGTCTGCTGCTCCTAAAATAATTTTCACCGCAACCAACGGAGCTGCCTTTAGCCAAGCATCAGAAGATAGTCCTCTAGTCTCTGACCTTGTTTTTGGCAATGTATTGAGCTATATCGATCAAAATAAATCCTTTTTTAGGGTAGTCTATCCAGATGGTAGAATCGCCTATGTAAAAAAAGAACAGGCAAGCCTATATGATACTTGGAAACAGACCATTGCTGCAAATGAAATTGCAATTGAAACTGCTGCTAAAACTCTAATAGGAGTTCCTTATTTATGGGGAGGTACCTCTACCAAAGGAATGGATTGTAGTGGATTTACAAAAATGGTCTATTTAATGAACGGTTTTATCATTCCAAGAGATGCCTCACAACAGGTAAATGCTGGAAAAACTGTAGATGAAAATTTAAAATTTGAAGGCTTAAAAAAGGGTGATTTGTTATTTTTTGGAACTCCAGCAACTGCTGACAAAAAACAACGTACCACTCATGTTGGAATTTGGCTAGGCAATGAGAAAGGTGAATTTATACACGCCTCAGGAAACGTTCATATTAGTTCGATTAACGAAGATCAACCCAACTACGATGCCTTTAATAAAAACCGCTATTTAGGGAGTAAACGCTATCTAGGAATTAATGATCCTCTTCTTGTAAAACTTACAAAAGAAACTTTGCTTAAAGATTAATACAACACCCTAAACTTAATAGTTCCTTCGATCTCTTTAAGTTTTTTAATAACCTGCGTATTGTATTTTTTGTTTAAATCAGTGATCACATACCCCACTTTATCATCGGTAGAAAGATACTGGCCCGTGATATTCATATCATACTTGGCCAAAACCTTGTTGATTTTTGCCATGACTCCAGGAACATTTTTATGTATGTGTAAAAATCGATGTGATTTATCTTGCTTTGGCAAACGAATGTTTGGGAAATTGACAGCATCTACGGTATTCCCAGAATTGATATAAGCCATCATTTTATTGGGAACAAAATCAGCAATATCTTTTTGTGCTTCTTCTGTGCTTCCACCCACATGTGGTGTTAAAATTACATTTTTCAAGCCTTTCAATTCGGTATAAAACTCGCCGTTTTTAGCTGGTTCTTCAGGATATACATCAACTGCTGCTCCAGAGAGCTTGCCAGTTTCTAAGGCCGTTTTTAAAGCAAGAATGTCCACCACAAAACCTCTAGATAAATTGACCAGAATTGCGCCATCTTTCATCTGAGAAATCTCCTTGGCTCCGATATAATTTCTATTTGCAGCATTGTCATCTATATGCAAGGTCACCACATCACAAAGCCCCAGCAATTCTGAAAGAACCTCTATTCGTCTTGCATTTCCTAGTGCTAGTTTGTCTTCTATATCATAATAATAAACCTCCATTCCAAGGGCCTCAGCCAAAACAGATAGTTGTTTTCCAATATTTCCATATCCAACGATCCCCAACTTTTTTCCACGAACTTCTCGAGAACCCTCTGCAGTTTTGTTCCAAACTCCATTGTGCAATTCTGTACTCCTTGGAAAAACACTTCGCATGAGCATGATAATTTCTCCAATTGCCAACTCAACTACAGAACGTGTATTGCTGTAGGGCGCGTTAAACACAACCACGCCATTCTCTTTACAAGCATCCAAATCTATTTGTTTGGTCCCTATACAAAATGCTCCAACGACCATTAATTTTTCAGATGCCTCCAATACTTTTTTGGTAACCTGCGTTTTAGATCGTATTCCTAAGACATGAACGTCTTTTAGTTTTTCAATCAACTCCTCTTCAGACAAACTTCTCGAAACTGTTTCTACTGTAAATCCATCTTTAGATAGTTTTTCAAAAGCATCAGGGTGTACATTTTCTAGAAGTAATATTTTTATACGATTCTTAGGGTAGGAAATGGTTCTAGGCAATTTGTTGACATATAAAAACTCATCCATATTGGGTACAATATGATCTGCATTTTCAGTAGTTTTGGCTCTAGAAACATTTTCTGTATACGCAAAAAATCGATCTGCTACTCCTGCTTCCTTGGTTACATAATCACTATACCCATCACCAATTACTTGTATTTCTCCTTCCAAATCTAAGCTCTTTAGACAGGCTATCTTACCATTATGAGCAGACAGCACATTGTCTTGATCAAACCCAACAATCTCATCCTGCTCGTCAAACTCAAAAGTATTGGCAAATACGCGCTCAGAAGGAATATTATAATGAGCAACAATAGGATCTATAAACTCTTTAAATCCACAAGAAATTACATAAATATCCTTAGCAAAATCCTCGAAAAAGGCTTTATTTCTCTCTATTGAAGGAGATACCTTATCTTTCAATTGATTAATAAGTAAGCTTAAATCGGACTTGTTCGCCTTCAATAATTTTATACGTCGCTCCAATGATTCTGTAAATGAAATTTCTCCATCAATTCCCAAATTTGTAATGTTGATAATTTCCTGAATAATCTCATCTCTTCTTGGATTATTAGCCAAGGTTATTTCTGCCAAAACATCGAGCGCTTCTACTCGTGTTAAGGTACTGTCAAAATCAAAAACGTAGCTTCTTTTTTTTGGGCTCATAAAATCTTAAATATAGTGCATCACTGCTATACAAAATTACAAAGTAAAATGAGTAATCATCAATTTGAAACACAGAGTTTTTAACTTTTTATGAACTTCTAAATCAGAACCCTAATTTTTGAATAATCCCTAAAAAAATAGAAAAAATTAGAGAAACAGTAGCAATAAATACCAAGCAATGGGTAAGGCTTCGACAAAAAAGGCACTGTAATACGAAGATTGCTTCTTTTGAGCACGCATTAACAAAAATAAAAGTGCTAGCAGAAAGCTAAAAAAAATCATTCTCACCTGTTGGTCTGAACTTATAAAAAACTCTATGCAGGCGGCAAATACCAACAGAATAAAACCCAGTTTTTTTGTCTTTTTAACACCAATTTTTTGAGGTATGGTTTGCAAGGAAATTGCATCATATTGCAGGTCTCTAATATCGAAAGGTAAAATTAGAACCGCGACAATTAAAAATCGTTGAACGGCATACAAATAAACTTCTAAGCCTAAAAAACCATCATTTAGCAAAACAGGTAAAAGCACTGTTGTCCCTGCCCAGACAAGTGCCACAATTATAATTTTCAAATATGAAATGCTTCGTAAACTTTTTTGAAAACCACTTAAAAAAGGTATGGCATAGAGCAAGGTTAGGAGTCCTAATGGGACTAAAAACAGCAGCATGTTTGCCGGTAATTGAATCGCAAAATAACAGAGTGCTAAAAAACAAACCAATGAAAACAATTGAATGATTTTAAGATTCGTAGCAAGGCTTCTATGGTGAAACTTTGCAATTCCAAAATATTTTACAAAATTATAGCCGGTTATGGTTGCAAAAAAAACAAAATAATTAAGATTCTTAGATTCGGGCAATTCTAAATACAATTCAGAAATTCTCAAAAAAGCATAGACTGCTAAGGCCACATGAATACTAGCATTGAGATAAAACCGAAACCATTGAGTAAGAAACTGCATCCTACAAAAATACACTATCTGTTTATAAGTAGTTCATTTGGTTAACAATTAATCAATTTTTTCTGCTTTTTTTAAGTTCTAAATACTGCATTTTAACTATTTTTGACAGGCCAAATTGAGCTGCCTTTTAAGCGCTCTTTTTTTGAATAAAAAACAACAACAAGAAGAGGATAAAATTAAAAATTCTCTTTAAAAAACAACCATAAACAACACAACAGAATGAATACAAATTCGTTTCAACGTAGACACATTGGTCCAGATGCAAAAGAGCAAGATGCCATGTTAGCAACTATCGGAGTAAAATCATTAGATCAATTGATTGATGAAACCGTTCCAGACCATATTCGTTTAGAAAAAGAGTTCGATTTAGCGCCTGCTATGAGTGAATATGAATACCTTTCTCATATCCAAGAATTGGCTGCTAAGAATAAAGTCTATAAAAGTTATATCGGTTTAGGCTATCATGAAGCTATTGTACCTAGTGTTATCCAAAGGAATATTTTAGAAAATCCAGGATGGTATACCGCTTATACTCCATATCAAGCAGAGATTGCTCAAGGGAGATTAGAAGCTTTGTTAAATTACCAAACCATGATCTGTGATCTAACAGGAATGGAATTAGCGAATGCTTCATTGTTAGATGAAGGAACTGCCGCGGCAGAAGCTATGGCCTTATTATTTGACCTAAGAGAGCGTGACCAAAAGAAAAACAATGTAAACAAATTCTTCGTTTCTGAAGAAATTTTACCGCAAACCCTTTCTGTTTTGCAAACAAGAGCCACACCAATTGGCATTGAATTGGTAGTTGGAAATCATTTAGAATTTGACTTTTCTAGTGCGTTTTTTGGAGCTATCGTTCAGTACCCAGGGAAACACGGCCTTGTTTTTGACTATACTGATTTTGTAGCGAAAGCAGCTGAAAAATCAATTAAGGTAGCCGTTGCAGCCGATATTTTATCTTTAGTAAAATTAAAAGCTCCAGCAGAATTTGGTGCGGATGTTGTCGTTGGGACCACCCAACGATTTGGAATTCCTTTAGGTTATGGAGGTCCTCATGCGGGATACTTCGCTACCAAGGAGGCTTACAAAAGAAGTATTCCAGGAAGAATTATTGGAGTTACAAAAGATATTAACGGCAATAGAGCATTGAGAATGGCTTTGCAAACTCGTGAGCAACACATTAAACGAGAAAAAGCGACTTCTAATATATGTACTGCACAGGTATTGCTAGCTGTTATGGCAGGAATGTACGCAGTGTATCACGGAAAAGATGGGATTCAATATATTGCAGATCGAGTTCATAATGCAACCTATACCCTATCAAAAGCATTAGAAAAACTAGGAATTGAGCAAACGAATAGTTCTTATTTTGATACGCTTTCTATCAAAGCTCCGGCACAAAAAGTAAAAGCAGTTGCTGAGGCAAATCGAATTAACTTTAACTATATAGATGCAACTCATCTTTCCATCTCAATTAATGAAACTGTAAGTGTTAAAGAATTGAATGCTATTATAGCGGTCTTTACAGAGGCTTTAAATTTGCCTAGCACCAGCATTAGCCACATCGAAAATGGGACTGCAATTCTAAGCAATGTCCAAAGAACTACTTCTTTCTTAGATCATGAAGTGTTTAACACCTATCAATCTGAGACAGATATGATGCGTTATATCAAAAAACTTGAACGCAAAGACTTGGCTTTAAACCATTCAATGATTTCATTAGGATCTTGTACCATGAAATTGAATGCAGCTTCTGAAATGCTTCCTTTAAGCTATCCTAACTGGGGAAATATTCATCCTTTTGTTCCTGTAGATCAGGCCGAAGGATACCAAGAAGTTTTAAAACGCTTAGAACATCAATTAAATGTAGTTACAGGTTTTGCAGGTACTTCATTGCAACCTAATTCTGGTGCACAAGGAGAGTTTGCTGGATTAATGACCATTAGAGCTTACCATGAGCACAACGGTGATTCTCACAGAAATATTTGTTTAATTCCTGCTTCTGCGCACGGAACCAACCCTGCTTCT
>CBFHUV010000066.1:249-11351 GCA_965659055.1 Polaribacter sp. | reverse complement strand
AAAGGGAGCAGTTGGTTTGTCAGTGTCAGAATTTGAGCAGGTTGCCAATGAGCACAATGCACTTATCTTAGACGTTCGTCATCAATCAGAATTTATTCAAGGGTTTGTTCCACAATCTATTTTTATTGGGATAGATGGAGGTTTTGCGCCTTGGGTTGGAGCCCTAATAAAAGATATAGAGCAGCCTATTTTATTAATAGCTCCAGAAGGAAGAGAGGAAGAAGTGATCATCCGTTTATCACGAGTTGGTTTTGATAATACTTTGGGGTATTTAAAAGGAGGTTTCGCTGCTTGGAGAAAGGCAGGAAAAGAAGTAGATACGATTACATCTGTACCTGCTAGTAGCTTGGAACAAGCGATGAAAACACAACAGGTTGCCATTTTTGATGTTAGAAAACCCGGGGAATATGACAGTGAGCATATTGTAAATGTTGCAAATACTCCTTTAGATTATTTAAATAATTATATTTCTGATTTTCCTGTAGATAAACCATTTTATGTTCATTGTGCCGGAGGTTATCGTTCTGTGATTGCTGCATCGATTTTAAAAGCTAGAGGAATTCATAATCTTATAGATGTTCAAGGTGGATACGCCGCTATTCAGGAGACAGGGATAGAGAGAACTGCAAAGGTCTGCCCATCAACTTTAAAATAGAAAAATGATGAAAAATTATTTTATAGTATGTTTTGTGTTTATTGCACTATCGTGCAACAGCCAAAAGAAAAAGGAAACAACGACAATTGAGGATGTTTCAGTAGAACAATTTCAAAAAATGATTGCAAAAAAGGGTGCACAATTAGTGGATGTTCGGACCCCTGACGAATACAAAGCTGGGCATTTGGAAAAAGCGAAACTGATTAATATTTTTGATAAGGATTTTACTGAGCAATCTTTAAAACTTTTAGATAAAGATAAACCTGTTTATGTGTATTGCAGATCGGGAGGAAGAAGTGCCAATGCGGCAAAAATTTATGAAAAAGCAGGGTTTAAAAAAGTGTATAATTTAGTAGGTGGTTATGGAGCCTGGTCTGATAAAAATCAAAAAATAGTGAAAGAATGAAAACAAATATACAAGTAGAGAATTTAAAATGTGGTGGTTGCGCCGCAACGATCAATAAAGGTATTTTAGAAATAGAAGGAGTTTCAGAGGTGCAAATTGATGTGGACAGTTCTGTGATTTCAGTTATAAGTGAGGATGCATTGGACCTGAGTAAAATAAAAAGAAAACTAGCGAATATGGGCTATCCCGAGGTAGGAGAAAAGAACAATTTACTTCACAAAACAAAATCGTATATCAGTTGTGCAACTGGTAAAATGAGCTCTTAAATGAACAACTAATATTTTAACTAAAAGCCCCGATGTCTTCCATCGGGGCTTTTGCTTTTTAATAAGCCATCCGCTTAAAACTTAAGGGTCATACCTACTAAGAAATTGCGAGTAGCCTGCGGATAATATCCTGCTCCATCTAGGGTTGTTGTCTGATTGGCATTCGACCAGGTATCGTCATAAGTATAATAATAACCACGATCTACATATTCTCTGCTAAACACATTATTAATGAGTCCGGTAAAAACAATAGATCTGAAAATTCTATTGGTGTTCCACTCATAAGAGATATTAAAATCACTGGTAAAATAATCCTCTAAAACATCATTTTTGGAAACAGTACTGTTTAGATTACTCATGTATTGAGTCCCTACATATTTTGATAAAAATGCCATTTGAAAGTTTTCGGATGGGTGATATACCAAAGCATTTCCAGCAATAATATTTGGGCTAAAAGAAAGATTTGTTTTTCCTAAGTTTTTAATTACACCATCTATTGGTGCTCTGAAATCAAGGTTTTTATTGTCGCTTATTGCAATATTAGGGCGTAAAGAAAAACTTTTGTTAATGCGAATATCAGCATCTATTTCGAGTCCGAATCGATAACTTTTTCCACTGGTTGCCCTAATGGGATTTCCAGAATTGTCAATGGACCCTGTAAGAACCAATTGATTGGTATACTGCATCAAGTACAGATTAGAATTTACATGAATCCCCTTATTGCTATAGCGCCATCCCAATTCATAATCATGTAAGTTTTCATGGGTTCGAATACCTCCTTCGAAATCATTCCGGTTAGGTTCTTTGTTGGCAATACCAAATGAAAAATAGAATTGTTGATTTTTGTTAAAAACATAACTAAGGCCAAATTTAGGGTTGAAGAAACTAAAATTACTATTTACGTCAATTGGAGCAATGTCCGAAGTAATCCCTTTGGTTTGGTAGTTTACAAATCTGCCTTGAAAATCTGCATAAACACTTAGTTTGTCAGATATTTTATAGGTTGCCTTCGAAAAAATACTGAAGTCCTTTTTTGAAGCATCGCTAAAATAATAACGATCTCTAATGTTGGCATTGGCCGCAAACTGTTTGGCCCAAATAACCTCGCCATAATGATCATTGCTATAAGTGCTATAGGACAATCCATTCATTATCTCTATCTGCTCATCCTGATAAGTCACATTCAAGTTAGCGACATAAAAACTGTTGTCCAACCACCTTCTAACAATCAAATCTGTTTCCCCATTTCCGTTCGTGTCGACCACAATTCCATTAAACCCAGAGATGTCTTCATCTGCTTTGTATTGTTCAAAAAAACCTTGACCCTTGGTATAATTTAAACCAACGTTCGTAGACCAATTTTCATTTAATCGTTGGCTCCAATGCAACTGGTAATGATCTTGCTGGTAATCATCAACTTCGTTTTCATAGGTGTATGGATTTTGCCTTCTATTTGCTTGTAATTGCGCTGCGTCAATGCCATACCAAGCTTGATAGGTTCTTTCTTTGCCTCCAAAAGTTACTACTTTAATAAGTGTATTTTCATCAGTATAGGATGCTTGTAAAAAATATGATTTCAAATCGGTAAAAGCTCGATCTATATAACCATCAGAATAAATTTTGGAGAGTCTACCAGAAATTTCTATATGTTCATTAATGCTTCCTGTACTAAATTTAACGGTGTGTTTACGAGTATTATAGGACCCAAAGGAATTAGCGATTTCTCCATAAGCATTTTCTGAACTGGCATCGGTTAAAATATTTAAGGAGGCACCAAAAGCACCCGTACCATTGGTTGAAGTTCCAACTCCTCGTTGTAACTGCAAGCTCTGGGTAGAAGAGGCAAAATCGCCTAAATTGACCCAAAAAGTACCTTGACTTTCGGCGTCATTATAAGGAATTCCATTAATAGTTACATTGACCCGTTCTGCATTGGATCCTCGAACATTGATATAGGTATAACCGATTCCTGCACCAGCATCAGAAGAAGAGACCACGGAGGGTAAAAAATTTAATAGCAAAGGAATGTCTTGTCCTAAGTTGCGCTTTTCAATTTCTTTTTTACTGAGGTTAGAATGGGTTACAGGAGCATCTGATTTTACGCGAATTGCTGACACCAAAACCTCGTTTAGAACATTGGTTTCTGGGATTAAATAGAAATCCAACTCTTTGTTTTGATTTCGAACCGAGATGCTTTTTATCTGAGTTTTATAACCGATATAGCGTACCTCGATTTCATAGGTTCCTTCTCTAACCTGAACTAGATAATTCCCTTCAAAATCAGAAGAAGTTCCTTGATTGGTGTTTTTAATAAAAACCGTAGCCTTTGTTAAAGGTTCTTTGTTTTCATCATAGATTTTTCCAGAGATGTTTACCGTCTGGGAGTTTACAAGCAGGCTTGTAAACAAGAATAAAAAAATGGAAATTTTTTTCATTTTAAAAAAATTTAAAACGAATAAAAAGAGGTAATTATTCTTGTGATTAATATTGAATAATTAAAATTTTTGAAGCTTTCGCTTCTGCACTCGCTAAAAAGGTCTACCAGACCTTTTTTTACGCTCGCTTCCTAAACAGCATTACCTGTTCCAGGTTCAATGGGTATGATCTCAGCCTTTATTAAAGTTTTGAATTTTTAATTGTAAGTTTTGAGTTACTAAAAACTCAAAATTTACAACTCATAACTAAAAAAAGCACCCCTTTATGAGAACGAGACAAATGTAAAATAGATTTTTGAAATGGGAAATAGATTTCTGCTTTTTATTCCAAATCGGGTTTTCGGCGAAGGGCTTTTTTAAAAGCGGTCTTGCGTTTGCTTTCTGCTTTTTTTTGTAAGGATGTTCTGCTAGGCTTGGTAGGTTTTCGTTTTTTTGGAACTTTTAATCCTTCTTTTATAAGGTTTAGAAATCGCTGAATGGCCAATTCTTTATTTTTGTGCTGAGAGCGACTTTCATCGCAGGTAAGCAATAAAACTCCATCTTTGTTAAGTCGATTTGCTAGCTTGTTTAAAAGAAGTTCCTTTTGTTCCTCAGAGATTCCTTCAGAATTTCCTAGGTCAAAGAACAATTCAATTTTAGAGGAAACCTTATTCACATGCTGTCCGCCAGCACCGCTGCTTCTAGTAGCCTTAAAGCTAAGTTCCTTTAAAAGTTTTTTTGTATTCATTTTTTTATTCTTCGAGAGAAGTTTACTATTCTATAAAGGATTCCATCAAGTTTTAAGACCGCCCTAAACTTTTAGAGAAAGAAGATAAGTTTTTGCGATTTGCGATGAGCGTATCTATTGCATTTACAGCAATTTTTAATCGCATCTCTTTACTCCCTTCTAATAGAACATAAGGGCGATTGTGTTTTTTTAAGGCAGATTCAAAAGCATTAAACATTTCCTTTCTTTGTCCCGGTCTGTCTCTAAGATCGTCTTCTTCCCAAGGGGTATCAATATAGGTCAACAAATATAGATCATAAGTGTTTTGTTTTGCTGCTTTATCCAAAAGAGGATCAACAAATCCACCATAATATTCTTCTGAATACACCTTGGTTTCTAACAAATCTGTGTCACAAATAAGCACTTTATCAGCCTTATTCACCAGCTTGTTTTCTATTTTCATTTGTCCTATTGCAATGGGGATCAAATCTTCAGCCTCACAAGTCTTGCGCTCATTATTCCATTTTTTTTGCAAATATTCGCGTGCATATTCCGGCGCCCAAACCGTATTGTAATAGCGAGCCAATTGCTTAGAGAGGGTTGTTTTTCCGGTCGATTCCGGTCCAAACAATACAATTTTTATAATGTTTGCTGATTGCTGTCTAAGTTTTTCCTCCATGCGATGTAGCCTTGATAGGCTAGAATTAAAAAAATGGTGAATTGAAGCCCTGAAAATCCGAGCCCTTTAATAAAATACAAAGGTACTGAAACCAAATTTCCTAAGATCCATAGTGTCCAATGTTCAATTTTTTTATTGGCCATTAGCCACATGGCAGCAAAAAATACGCCTGTAGTAAACGTATCAAAATAATCAGTCAATCGATCAAATCGATCAAAATAAATGTAAACAATAATTACAAAAAAGGCTGTACTCAAAAATATTCCTACAGCTTTAATCTTATCTTTTTTAGAAGTTCGGCTAATCTCTAGATGATGATTTTCTAGAGTACGAGTCCAAAGATACCAGCCAAAAATACTCATGGCAGTATAATAGATATTGATAATTAAATCGCCGTATAAACTAAATTGATAACAAATGTATACATAAATCATCGTACTTATGATGCCTGTTGGGTAGACCCAGATACTTTCTTTTTTGGCGTACCAAACGCTGGCAATCCCAAAAACAACAGCCAAAATTTCTAATAGAATATTTAGACCACTTGCCGTTCTATACGGGGCTAAAAAAAACTCAAAAATTTGGTTCATAATTGCTTCGATCAGATTTTACCATTTTTAAGTTTACAAGCACATTTTCTTGTTCTTGAAAAGAAGTCTTTATAGCCTGAGTTAAAAATAGCATTAGGCTGTCATATTCACCATAAATTTGAGTACTCATAGCATTCTCTAAAACTTGAAATTTTGAGGCTCTCAATTCTTTAATGAAATTTTTGATAGGGGTTTCAAAATTGTCTTGTAGTGGCAATAAGGTCAATTCTATTGATACGTTCATGATTTTTTTGGCAAAATTAAAATTTTTAAATGAGTCTAAGATTCATAAGATGAGTTAAAAAAATTCTTTTTTTAACTCATAAAAAAAAGAAACATCCTTTTCAAAGGCAGTGCCAATTACCACCAAATCCGCTCCAGCTTCAAAGGCCTGCTGCAATTGCTTTTTATTTCGGATGCCGCCTCCAACAATTAAAGGGATAGCAAGAGTTTCTTTTACTGCTTGAATGAGCTCAAAGGATACAGGTGTTTTAGCTCCTGAGCCTGCTTCTAAATACACTAATTTATGACCCAAATATTGACTGGCTAAAGCTGTATGAATAACCTCATTAAGTTGGTTTTGTTCAATTGGTTTTGTTTGACTTACTCGCTGAATAGCGGTCTCGGTGCCACCATCTACAAGCACATAACCGGTTGGAATTATTTCTAAGGTAGTCTGCTTAAGTTTTGCAGCAGCTTTTACGTGTTGCCCTATTAAATATTCTGGATTTCTGCCGGATACAAGACTAAGAAATAATAAGGCATCGGCAGCCAAGGTTATCTGAGCCTCACTTCCTGGAAATAGAACCACAGGCAGTTGGCTGTTTTTTTTTATTGCTTGCACCACTAGTTCAATTTGATTGTTTTGATCCGTGCTCCCTCCAATAAAAATATGGGTGGCAATTGATTGGTGTATTTTTTCTAAAAAAGAAGGAAGGTCCTTAAGGTCAATTTTTTCAGGATCGATTAAAACAGCAAGTAGTTTTAAACCTTTATTTTTTGCCGATACAATATTGAAATAAATGTTCATATAAAAATCAAAAGTAATAAGTTCTACATAGATTTTTCAACATACTTCAAAAAAACGTTTGAACTGACATGTTCTTGCGTTTTTTTTCTTTATAAGACGGCTAATTTCTGCTTGAAATTTTAAGAATAGGCGTAAACACAAGTAAACCCTTCAAATTCAAAAAAGTGAACATGAAACGGATAGACTTCCCCTTCATAGCGTATTTCTCCTTGGGTATATTCTTCTTCAAATTTAAAATCATAAATATAAATATGCTCTAAAAAGCGAAGTTTCTTTTTACCATAAATTTTATACAAACTTTCTTTGGCTCCCCAAACGATGGTTAGTTTACTGATAAGTGCTGCATGATTGGCAATGGTTTTATATTCTTCAACAGGCGTAAATTTATGGGCAATGGTCAAGATTTTGTCTCGTTGCTTTTCGATATCAATACCCACATATTGCTGGCTAGAAATTATAATGGCTGTAAAAATGAAAGAATGTGTTATGGAAATGTGTTTGCCGTCTTTTAAAAAAGGTTTTCCGTGTTCATCATAATACAAATCACTATCCGTGTATCCAGCTTCTTTCAGTAAATGCCGGATACTTACGAACCCGCGTTGGTGCAAATCAGAGTGCATAGAATCTAATCGTTCTTGACTATGTTTTGTCAATTCTATGTTTTTCAGAAGGTTATCTAAAGATTCTTCGATTTTCCAAATGAATAGGTTGCAGCTTTCGTTTACGAGGATCCTTTTGTAAAGCGCCATAATTTTAAAAGTTATTTCGTAACTTTGCAGTTCGAAAATATGTTATTAAACAAAGATAAGAATATGAGCACAAAAACAGCTACCTACACACCGTTTAAAGTAAAAGATATCTCTTTAGCTGAATGGGGTCGAAAAGAAATTGAATTGGCAGAAGCAGAAATGCCCGGATTGATGAGTCTTAGAGAAGAATACAAAGATTCACAACCATTGAAAGGTGCTCGAATTGCTGGTTGTTTGCACATGACCATCCAAACGGCTGTACTAATTGAAACCTTAATTGCTTTAGGAGCGGATGTTACTTGGAGTTCATGTAATATATTTTCTACTCAAGATCAGGCTGCTGCTGCAATAGCTGCTGCTGGAATTCCTGTTTATGCTTGGAAAGGAATGAACGAAGAAGAATTTGACTGGTGTATAGAACAAACCTTATTTTTTGGTGAAGACAAACAACCCTTAAATATGATTTTAGATGATGGTGGAGATTTAACCAATATGGTTTTAGATCGTTATCCAGAGTTAGCGGCAGGTATCAAAGGATTGTCAGAAGAAACAACCACAGGTGTGCATAGGTTATATGAGCGTGTAAAAAACGGAACTCTTACCATGCCAGCAATTAATGTAAATGACTCTGTGACAAAATCAAAATTTGACAACAAATATGGTTGTAAAGAATCTGCTGTTGATGCAGTTCGTAGAGCAACAGATATCATGTTAGCAGGTAAACGGGTTGTGGTATGTGGTTATGGAGATGTTGGTAAAGGAACCGCTGCCTCTTTTAAGGGTGCAGGGAGTATTGTTACAGTTACAGAAATTGATCCTATTTGCGCTTTGCAAGCGGCTATGGATGGATTTGAGGTAAAACGTTTGGAAACTGTATTAGCAACCGCGGATATTATAATTACAACTACCGGAAACAAAGATATTATTCAGTCTCAGCATTTTCAAGGGATGAAAGACAAAACAATTGTTTGTAATATCGGACATTTTGATAATGAAATTGACATGGCATGGTTGAATAAAAATTATGGATCAACTAAGGTTGAAATTAAACCTCAAGTAGATAAATACACCATTAATGGTAAGGATGTTTTAATTTTAGCAGAAGGACGTTTGGTAAATTTAGGTTGTGCAACAGGACACCCTAGTTTTGTAATGTCTAATTCATTTACAAATCAAACTTTGGCTCAAATTGAGTTATGGACGAATACTGGTGCTTATGAGAATAACGTGTATATGTTGCCAAAACACTTAGATGAGAAAGTAGCTAAATTACATTTGGAAAAAATTGGTGTGGAGTTAACGGAGTTGAGAAATGATCAAGCAGATTATATTGGAGTTGCCGTAGAGGGGCCATTCAAGCCAGAATATTACAGATATTAATTAGAATAAAAAAAAATAGTAAAAACCTTTGCATTTAATGTGAAGGTTTTTTTTTGGTCTTAAAAATTCTGCTACCTTTAGCAATCAATCAAAATAATTTAAGATGAAAAAAATAACTTTAATCCTTTTTTTGGGATTGCTAGTGAGTAACTTAAGTGCTCAAACGGAAAAAGTAAACTTATATAACCCCGAAGCAAATGCTAAAATGGATATAGAAAAAGCCGTTGCAAAAGCTAAGAAGGAGGGTAAAAACGTGATGATTCAAGCCGGAGGAAACTGGTGTGGGTGGTGTATTTTATTCGACAAAAAAGTAAAGGCTGATCCAACCCTTAAAAAAGCCTTGGACGACAATTATGTATCGTACCATTTAAATTATTCTCAAGAAAACCAAAACACTGAAGTTTTTGCAAGTCTAGGGTATCCAGAGCGCTTTGGTTTTCCCGTTTTTATCATTTTAGATGCTAATGGAAAACGTTTACACACTCAAAATTCTGCCTATTTGGAAGAAGGAAAAGGGCATAGCGCCTCGAAAATTTTAGAATTTTTTAAACATTGGACGGTGGCTGCGGTGCATCCAACCCCAAAAAAATAAAACTACTATAAAATAGCCTTTATCCTTTGATAAGGGCTGTTTATTTTTATAGAAATCTCTTGCATTTCACTTACCATGGAATACTCTAAAAGAATTGGCTTAATTTTAGGTCCTTTGCTATTCACCGTTATTTTAAACCTACCTAGTGATTTAATTTCTTCAAAGGCGGATGCAGTAATTGCAGTGGGTCTTTGGATGGTTATTTGGTGGATTACTGAAACTGTTCATATTGCGGTCACCTCTTTGCTGCCCTTAATATTGTTCCCATTGCTATCAGTTATGAATATTTCTGATGTGGGTGCAAATTATGGAAGTCCAATTATTTTTTTATTTTTTGGAGGTTTCGTCTTAGCCCTTGCCTTGGAAAAAGTAAATCTTCACAGACGAATAGCCCTTACAATTATTAAACTAACAGGTACTACTCCCAATAAGGTTATACTAGGTTTTATGATAGCCACAGGCTTTATGAGCATGTGGATTAGTAATACAGCCAGTACAGTAGTAATGTTGCCCATCGCTATTTCAGTCATAAAATTACTCGTAGATGATGAAGATGGATTTACCAAAGGAGATCAAAATTTTGCCTTGAGTATTATGTTAGGTATTGCCTTTGCAGCGAATGCAGGCGGTATAGCTACAGTGATAGGAACTCCTCCAAATTCAGTCCTTATTGGTTTGCTAGAAAGCCAATATCAAATAGAAATTTCCTTTTTGACTTGGATGAGTTTTGGATTGCCTTTTTCAATAATTATGTTGACTGCGGTTTACTTTGTTTTGGTTTATTGGATGTTCCCATGCAGAAATATTAAATTTTCGTCCTCGGCAAATCTCATCGATTTGGAATTGGAAAAACTGGGGAGAATTTCGAAGAAAGAAAAAAGAGTGCTCAGTATTTTTGCTTTTACAGTATTGTTGTGGGTGACGAGAACTTTAATCAATAGATTTTTTCCGGGATTGAATTTATCAGATACCGCAATAAGTTTAATTGGGGCTGTTCTATTGTTTGCACTGCCCTTAGATTTTAAGAAGAATAACTTTATTTTAGATTGGAAGGATACAGAAAAATTGGCCTGGGGAATATTGCTTTTGTTTGGAGGAGGCTTGGCCCTTGCAAAAGCCATGGATGCAAGTGGGGTCGTTTCACTTATTACAGATACCATCGCTAAAGGAGCCTTTAATGCAACCTTGACAGTAAGCCTACTTATTGTATTAATGTTGTTCATGACAGAATTAATGAGTAATGTTGCGTTAGTAGCTGTGCTAGCACCAGTGGTCGCAGGAATCGCTATAGGCTTGAACATACCTCTTCTAAATCTGTTAATCCCTGTAACAATGGCCTCTAGTTGCGCTTTTATGTTGCCGATGGCCACGCCTCCAAATGCCATTGTTTTTGCAAGTGGTTATGTGAAAGTGAGTCAAATGGTTCGAGCAGGAATTATTTTAAACCTATTCGCTGTTGTGTTATTGATTTTGTATTACCTATATGTGATACCATTATTTTTTTAGGACAACCAACCCTCTCTATCTAAGCTTCTATACTGAATGGCCTCTGCTATATGATGGGAGGCGATATTTGGGGCAGCATCTAAATCGGCTATTGTTCTTGCAACTTTT
>CBFHUV010000066.1:0-239 GCA_965659055.1 Polaribacter sp. | reverse complement strand
ATAAGCTCTAGCAGAAAGATTTAGTTTGTCCATGGCAACTTTAATTAATTCTGTGCTTTCATCAGACAATTTGCAATAGTTTCTTAGGTGTTTTACATTCATTTGGGCATTGTAGTGTACATGTTCTAAATTTTCGAAACGAAGACTTTGTATTGCTCTAGCTGCGGTTACTCGCTTGCGAATATCTAAACTGCTTTCTGATTGCTGCTCTTGGGTTAATTTTTCGAAAGGAACAGGCG
>CBFHUV010000065.1:0-12063 GCA_965659055.1 Polaribacter sp. | reverse complement strand
TTTTTCACCAGTTCCTACCCAGATTGTTTTTGTTGTCCAATCCACAGCGATATCTCCAATGTTTTGGGTTTGAGAATTGTCCATAACTGGCGTAAAAGTAATTCCGTTGTTCGTAGTGTGCCACAAACCACCAGACGCATAACCTACATAAAACTCTGTTGGGTCATTTGGATTGACAGCCAAATCAGCAACCCGACCACTCATTACAGTTGGGCCAATATTGTTGAAGGCGATATTTTTAACAATAGAATTATTTGTTAGTGTCTCTTTCTGATTAAGAGACTCTTGTACTTGTGAAGCAGAAGTTGCATTTTGAGCAAGCAGCGCAGAGCTGGTTGTGCTCAGCAAAAAGAGCGCTAGGGTTTTAAAAGTTGATTTCATATAATTGGTTAGTTGTTTAAGAGGTAAAATTTACCACAATCACAAGGAATGACAAAAAAATTAACAAAACTTTACCGCGTTTTTGGCGATTCGAGGCTCGCAAATCAATTCATAAGAACTTCTACGAGAAATAGCTGTACCTTTGCAGCAATATAAAGCAGCGTTTTCGTTGTTTTTAAAAATTCACACTATAGTATATGTCATTTAAATCATTAGGATTAAATCAGGCTTTGTTAAAAGCCGTTGAAAAACAAGGATACACCGAACCATCACCCATACAAATTAAAGCGATTCCTCATATTTTAGAAGGAAGAGATGTTTTGGCCTCAGCCCAAACAGGAACAGGAAAAACAGCTGGTTTTACCTTGCCAATGTTGCAATTATTGGACGCAACTAGAAAAGATAAATTTAGACCCATTAGAGCATTAATTTTAACGCCTACACGAGAATTGGCAGCTCAAGTTTATGACAATGTTAGAGATTATGGAGCTTATTTAAATATGAAATCTACCGTAGTTTTTGGTGGTGTAAAAGCGGCTTCTCAAATTGCAACTATTAAACAAGGAGTGGATGTCTTAGTAGCAACACCAGGAAGGTTATTAGATTTGGAAAATCAAAATGCATTGTCTTTAAAACGCGTTGAAATTTTAGTTTTGGACGAAGCGGACAGAATGTTAGACATGGGTTTTTTAAGAGATATTAAAAAAATCATGAGCTTGATGCCAGCAAAACGTCAAAATTTGATGTTTTCAGCAACTTTTTCTAAAGAAATAAAGCAGCTTGCAGAGGGGATTTTGCGAAATCCAGTATTGGTAGAAGCAACTCCAGAAAACACAACCGCCGAAAAAGTGAGTCAAAAAGTGTATAGGGTTGACAAACAACACAAAACTGCTTTTGTCACCAAGCTTATTTCAGAGGGCAACTGGAAGCAGGTTCTTATTTTTACACGCACCAAACATGGAGCCAATAAATTAACAGAAGAACTTGTAAAAAGTAATATATCGGCAGCAGCCATTCATGGGAACAAAAGTCAAGGAGCTAGGACCAAGGCTTTGGCAGGTTTTAAAAATAACGATGTTCGGGTTTTGGTTGCAACAGACATTGCAGCAAGAGGTTTAGATATTCCATTATTGCCGCATGTAATTAATTTTGAATTGCCAAATATCCCAGAGGATTATGTGCATAGAATTGGAAGAACAGGTAGAGCTGGAGCTATAGGCGAAGCCCTTTCTTTGGTTTGTGCTGATGAAATGGAATATGTTCGAGATATCGAAAAGCTATTAGGACAAAGATTTGATATGCAAACCGTAGAAGGTTTTGAGCCCAACGAATCTGAGTCAGCCCCACAAGCAAAAAAACCCCAGTCAAAAAAACCACAAGCCTCTTTTAGCAGAAAACCAAAAACAGGTTTTGGAGGAAGGAGCAAAAGTCAAGGAGCTAAAGTTGGGCGAAGAGACAACAACTCTAGACGCACAAGATAACAAGGAGACTTCCTAAAACTAAAAACACCCATCAAATTAATTGATGGGTGTTTTTGTAATAAAAAAAAGTGTATATCTTAGATAACTTTTACGTTAACTGCGTTCATTCCTTTTCTACCTTCTTGTAAGTCAAATTCTACGTCATCTCCTTCTCTAATCTCATCGATTAAACCAGAAATGTGTACGAAATGTTCTTTGTTTGTGTCTTCTTCAGTGATGAATCCAAATCCTTTAGATTCATTGAAAAATTTTACTGTACCTTTACTCATTGTAATAAAAAATTATAAATAATATTAGGCACAAAGATAGTATTATAAATGATACCTTTTACAAGACCCCTCATTTTTTTTCGTTTCCTTAGTTTTTAAATCTCTGAAAATCAATGTTTATAAGACCTTTGGCTCATTAATTATTTTTATAAGTCGTATAAATTTTCACAAAAGAATCTAATAACTCTTCAATTAGGGTCTACTTTTCATCATTTTAAAAGAAAACTAGAAGCCTTAAAGATTCGAATCAATAATTACTACCTTTGTTTTTCTTAAAAATACATTCCCATGAAATACCATCCAATACAAAGCAGTTTATTTATTAAAAACCGTAAAAATTTTGCTGAAAAAATGAAGCCAAATAGTGTGGCTTTTTTCAATTCAAATGATATTTATCCTATTAGTGCAGATAGCACTATGCCTTTTGAGCAACATAGAGATATCTTTTATTTAAGTGGGGTAGATCAAGAAGAAAGTGTATTGGTTTTGTTTCCTGATTGTCCAAAACCTCAGTATCGTGAAATGTTGTTTTTGAAAGAAACCAATGATCATATTGCTGTTTGGGAAGGTCCTAAATTAACTAAAGAGGGAGCGACAATTACTACAGGCGTCAAGACTGTTTTTTGGCTGCAGGAAATGGAGAAAGTGATCTTTGAATTAATGACTATCGCAGATACCGTTTATATAAACACTAATGAACATTACAGAGCTAATATCGAAACAGAAACTAGAGAAGATCGTTTCAATAAATGGTTGTTGGCCAAATATCCTGCACATTCTGTAGCAAAAAGCAATCCTATTTTGCAACGCTTGCGCTCAGTAAAAGACCCTTTAGAATTGGATCTAATTCAACAGGCTTGTAATATTACAGAAAAAGGATTTCGTCGTGTTTTAAACTTTGTAAAACCAGGGGTTTATGAATATGAAATTGAAGCAGAGTTTTTGCATGAATTTGTTAGAAATAGATCTAGAAAATTTGCTTATACTCCCATTATTGCAAGTGGAAATAATGCCAATGTATTGCATTATATAGAAAATAACCAGCAATGTAAAGCTGGAGATTTAATTTTATTAGATGTGGGAGCAGAATATGCAAATTATTCGAGTGACATGTCTAGAACCATTCCTGTTTCTGGAAAGTTTACCAAACGTCAAAAAGAAGTCTATAATGCTATAATTCGGGTAAAAAATGAAGCGACCAAACTATTAGTTCCTGGAGCAGATTGGACTTCGTATCATGTAGAAGTTGGAAAAATTATGACCTCAGAACTACTCGGTTTGGGATTGCTGGACAAGGCAGATGTGCAAAATGAAGATAAAAACTGGCCGGCATATAAAAAATATTTTATGCACGGAACCAGCCATCATATGGGTTTAGACACACATGATTATGGTTTGCTAATAGAACCAATGAAAGCCAATATGGTGTTTACTGTAGAACCAGGAATTTACATACCTGAAGAAGGTTTTGGAATTCGTTTGGAAGATGATGTGGTGATTCAAGAAACTAAAGAACCATTTAATTTGATGCGAAATATTCCGATTGAGGCAGACGAAATTGAGACATTAATGAATGCTTAAAAAGGGATTTAACTAAAATTTAAAGCGAGTTTATACTCGCTTTTTTTGTTTAAGATTTGCGCAGTCTTACTATTAAATTGACCGCAATAAAGGTCAAAAACGCGGGCAATACCCAGCCCAAACTTTGTTCTGAAAAAGGCAAGAATTTTTGGACAGCACTTAAAGATTCTTCAGGGACAATAAATTTTAAAAAATCTGGAATGCTGCAAATAAAGGTTATTCCTACAACGCTTTTAAAGATGAGTGGAGAAGTCAGTTTTTCTGGCAGAACGTTAAGTAAAATTAATACAATGGTTATTGGGTAAATAAACATAAGAGCGGGTAAGGCAACAACGATGATATATTGAACATCAAATTGACCAATAACCACACCTAAAATTGAAGAAACTAATGCTGTTATTAAATAAGCCGTATGTGATTCATTGAAGACTCCCTTAATATAGTCCGAGGTCCCAGTGACGATCCCAACAGCTGTAGTAAAACAAGCTAATGCAACCAAAACACTTAAAAAAGTGTTACCAATAGACCCGAGGGTTTTCATACTTAACCCCGCTAAAATCTCTGTACGAGTTGCTTCTGTTTCAAAGGTGCTCCCGAACAATGCTCCATTGTAAATTAAACCTGCGTAAATGGCTAATAAACCAAAACCCGCTATAAATCCTGCTTTTCGAATTGAGTCTTTTTTAGACTGAAAAGAAACTGCACGATTATAGTTCATTGAAATGACTAGGACGCCTCCCACTACTATAGCCCCAATGGCATCAAATGTTTGATATCCTTCTAAGACACCATCAATAAAAGGGCTTGTCAATGATGAAGCAACTATTTGGTTTCCTGGACTAAACAGACCAATGCAAATAACAGCACATAAAATAATAATAATCAAAGGAGTTAAAAACTTACCCAATAAATGCAATACCTTACTTCTGTTGATTGCAAAAATGCAAACCAAAAAGAAATAAATGGCACTTGTAAGCAATGAGCTAGATCCAAAGAAAGGCTGTATGGCCATTTCATGTGTTACAGAGGCGGTTCTGGGTGCGGGTAATGCAATAGCAACCGCATATACGATGATACAATAAACTGTACTAAATGTAGGAGATACTTTTTCCCCAAAATCATACATGGTTCCCTGCAATCTCGCGTGTGCAAAAATTCCAAGTATGGGAATAACAACGGCGGTTACAAAAAAACCAAGAGTGACCCAACCCCAAGTATTTCCTGCTTTTACGCCCAAATATGGCGGCAGAATTAAGTTTCCAGCACCAAAAAACATAGAAAAAAGGGCAAACCCTAAAATAAGGGTTTCTTTGTGTTTACCCATTAGAAAATTTCTTAACCAACCAATATGCACCATTAATGATAAGGTAAACTAGTGAAATTCCTATAAGAATGAATTTGGCCAAAGAAAAAGAATACGCTACCCATGACCAATATTCCTTATAATTGGCAATAAGCAGTTTTATTAAGGCAACATTTTCGACTCCATCAAAAATTGCAGTGATAAACATAGACCAGATAAGCACTGACCCTATTCTATAAGCTGGCTTTCCAAGCCATAGTTGCTCATTCAGCTGATGCGTGAGTAAGGATATAAATAGGGTATAAACTAATAAAAAGAGAAAGTCAAAGCCTAAGCTTAGACCTGCAAAAACCCGAGCCATGTTTGACCAAGAATTTATAATTTCTTTTGATTTTTCTAGGTTACCAGCTTGTTCAAAAGAAAACATACCATGAGGAGCTGTTTCATTAATGAGCTTGCTGTCAAAATAGGCCATTACGATGACACCAATAATAAGCATATACAACAAGGTAAATGTCAGCTTTTTTTCTGTTTTACCTGTTACTGCGTGAAATGGAGATGTAAACATATTTGGTCACGATTGATGATTAGTCATTGAAAGATACATATTTTTGTGAAATGATGAATACAGTTGATTATAAAAATGCAAAAATTTTCTATACTTCTAAGGGTAAAGGCCCGACAATAGTTTTTTTGCATGGGTTTTTGGAGAATTCAACCATGTGGACTGATATTAGTGCTGAATTATCAAAAAAACACCGAGTAATTTGCGTTGATTTATTAGGTCATGGTTACTCTGAATGTTTGGGTTATATGCACAGCATGGAGGATATGGCCGCAGTGGTGTCAGTCCTTATTAAGAAGCTTAGAATTCGGAAATATAGGATTGTTGGTCATTCTATGGGGGGCTATGTCGCTTTGAATTTGGCACAAAGTGAAACAGAAAAAATTAAAGGTTTGTGTTTGATGAATTCAACCTCAAGGGCAGATAGCTCGGAGAGGAAAAAATTGAGAGTTAGAGCCATTAAAATGGCCCAAGAAAACTATAAAACTTTGGTTCAGCTGTCCTTTACAAATCTGTTTAGTGAAGCAAGTAGAGTCCTTTTTGAAAAAGAATTAAAAGCAGCTCTAAAGGAGGCTTTAAAAACACCTGTTCAAGGGTATATTGCTGCTCAAGAAGGAATGAAACAACGATTGGATACCCAAGCATTTTTGACTACTGCACCCTTTCAAAAGTTGTTTATTATTGGAAAAAAAGATACGGTATTAGAGTATCAAGATTTGCAAAATGAAGCTCAACAAACACAATCAGATTCGGTCGTTTTAGATCAAGGTCATATGAGCCATATTGAAAACAAAACTGAAGTTATTGCGGTATTGACGAGTTTTTTAAAGAAATGTTGATTTTAAATTAATCCTCATTCAACGCATTCCAGCCCTGTGCTTTTAATTCAATTTCTTGGTTTGCACGGGTGACTAAATTCAAGCCTTGATTTTCTGCAGTTATATGACCTATGATGCTAATATTTGGATTCCCTTTAATTTTATCAAAATCAGAAATAGGCACTGTAAATAGCAACTCGTAATCTTCTCCTCCACTAAGTGCGACCATGGTGCTGTCAATTTCGAATTCTTCACAGGCAGAAATAACTTGAGGGTCTAATGGAATTTTATCTTCATAAATTTTACAACCTACTTTGCTTTGAGAACAGATATGCATTATTTCTGAAGACAATCCATCTGAGATGTCTATCATGGCTGTTGGGAGAATTTCTAATTCTTTAAGTAGGCTTTTAATGTCTTTTCTGGCTTCTGGTTTTAATTGACGCTCTATAAGATAGGTATAGGCATCCAAATCAGGTTGGTTATTTGGATCAACCTGAAACACTTGCTTTTCTCTTTCGAGCACTTGCAAGCCAAGATAAGCAGCTCCTAAATCACCAGAAACCACAATTAAATCGGTTTCTTTTGCACCACTTCTGTACACTATCTCTTCTTTATTTGCAGATCCAATGGCAGTTACCGAAATTAACATCCCTTTGGCAGAAGAGGTAGTGTCCCCTCCAATTAAATCTATTTGATAGGTATCACAAGCCAATTGAATTCCTGCGTACAATTCTTCGACTGCTTCTAAAGGGAAACGATTGGAGATGGCAATAGAAACTGTAATTTGTTCTGCAACACCATTCATTGCATAAACGTCAGAAAGATTTACCATTACAGCCTTGTAGCCCAAATGTTTAAGTGGCATATAGCTCAAATCAAAATGAACACCTTCTATTAATAAGTCCGTTGTAATTAAGGTTTGCTTTTCTGTCGCGGCCAATACAGCAGCATCATCACCAACTCCTAAAACGGTATTGCTATTTTTGATATTAAAATGTTTTGTGAGGTGGTCTATCAAACCAAATTCTCCCAGTTCAGACAGGGAGGTTCTTTGTGGATTTTTATCTTCAATCATTTTGCAAAGATAATTACTAAAAATGAATCAGCAGGGCATATTTTTTCTTCTTAGTGATTTACAATTTGTATATTTGAGTCCCTAATTTTATTTTTATATGAAAAATAGAAGCTCATTTACGATATTGGTTTTATTTCTATCGTTTTTTATAATTTCAAGTTGTTCTTCTTCGGACGACCCAAAGTTAAATGATTCTGATCTTGACGGCGTAGAAAATGCTCTTGATAATTGCCCGAACACAGCCAATCCAGAACAAGAAGATGATGATAAAGATGGCATTGGAAATGTTTGTGATCCTGATTACGTAAAACCTCTAAGCCCATGCGAAAATGGGATGGCAGGTACATTTCCTTGTAATGATTATAATTTAATGGCTCGCTTAAGTTTGGTTCAAATGAATGCAACTAGCGGTAATGATTCTTGGGGTTGGACTGACCCTACTACAAAAAAAGAATATGCCCTTATTGGATTGGATAATGGAACAGCCTTTGTTGATATTACCGATACAGAAAATATTATTTATTTAGGAAAATTACCAACGGCAACGGTAAATAGTTCTTGGAGAGATGTAAAAGTGTATAACAATCATGCCTTTATTGTTAGCGAGGCTTCAGGTCATGGAATGCAGGTGTTTGATTTGACTAAATTGAGAACTGCAACGAGCAATTTACCTCTTACATTTGTTGCAGATGTACATTTTACAGAGTTTGGTAGTGCACATAATATTGTTATCAATGAAACTTCTGGCTATGCGTACCCAGTTGGAACTAATCGAAACGGTACTTATAAAGGAGGACCTTTATTTATCAATATTCAAGACCCAAAAAACCCAGTTAGTGAAGGGGGTTGGGGAATGGATAATTATAGTCATGATGCACAAGTTGTTACCTATACTGGTCCTGACACTGCCTATACAGGAAAGGAAATTTTAATAGGGAGTAACGAGAATGAGGTGGTAATTGTTGATATTTCGGACAAGACAAATCCTAAAACTATCTCAAAAATAACCTACTCAAATGTGCGTTATACACATCAAGGATGGTTTACAGACGATCAAAAATATTTTATAGTTGGAGATGAATTGGATGAAATTAGAATTGGATTTAATACAAGGACCATCGTTTTTGATTTTACAGATTTGGATGTTCCTACTTTAAAGATGACCTACTCAGGCCCTTCATCTGCCATTGATCACAATGGATACGTAAAGGGCAATACCTTTTATTTGGCAAGTTATAGAGCAGGGGTTCGATTTATAGATATTTCTGCAATAGGTGCAAATACCATGACTGAGATAGGTTATTTTGATACCTATCCAACAGATAACAATGCCCAATTTAATGGTGTTTGGAATGTATATCCCTATTTTGAAAGTGGAAATATTATTTTAAGTGATATAGAACAAGGACTGTTTGTTGTTCGGAAAAAAGGAAACTAAGCATGTTTCAGTTTAAAAAAAGTACCGCCCTTATACTACTGCTTGTTTTTTTATCATGTGAAAGTGATTTAGGGATTGAATTGCCAATTTCAGCTCCAGAAATTTCTTTTGTCAAAACTTTCGGTGGGTCAAATAATGAGTCGGGAAGAAGTGTTGTGGCTACTCAAGATGGAGGATACGCAGTATTGGGATATAGTCAAAGTATTGATGGAGATGTTCCAACACTTCAAGGTGCCATACAATACGATAGTTGGCTATTAAAGTTTGATGCCCAAGACAATTTGCAATGGCAAAAGGTTTTTGGAGGTTCTAAAGATGACAAAACCTATCAAATAATTGAAACCAGCGACAATGGTTTTGCGATAATTGGAGCTAGCAAAAGCGCTGATGGTAGCTTAACAAACAATCAAGGTTTTGAAGATGTTTGGTTGCTAAAACTAACTTCTAATGGAGCCATTAGTTGGCAAACAACCACGGGGTTTTCTGGGTCTGATCAGGGCTATTCCTTAACTCAAACTGCCGATGGTGGTTATTTTGTTGGAGGAATATTAGATGTATCGGCATCTGGTGGTCAAGGAAACAGCAAAGCGCTCCAAAGACATGCAGGAGGAGATTATTGGGCGATTAAATATTCCGCCAACGGAACTGTTGAATGGAGAAAATATTTTGGAGGTACCAATACAGATACCTGCTATGCGGTTATAGAGTTGTCTGATGGCTATGTATTAGCTGGCTCATCTGACACCAATGATGTAGATGTAACAAACAATAAAGGGAGTTATGATTTTTGGTTGCTTAAGATCAATAAATCTGGAGACCTCGTTTGGGAAAAATCCTTCGGAGGCAAAGAAATAGATGAGGCATTTTCCATGTTAAAAACAGCTGATAATAATATTTTAATAACAGGAGACACGAGAAGTTCAGACCAAGACGTTTCGAGACAGCAAGGGGCTTCTGATATTTGGTTAATTAAGGTGAGTCCTGATGGAAATTTACTTTGGGAAAAGACTTATGGTGGAATAGGTTTTGATGCAGCAAGAGTTGTTTTTGAAACAGATGAAGGTCAGTATATAGTTGCCGGAAATACGCGCAGTATGGACGGAAATATCAGTGAAAACAAAGGAGCCAATGATGTTTGGTTATTAAAATTAAGCTCATCTGGGAGTATGATTTGGCAAAAAAGCATTGGCGGTTCAGGAATCGACTTGGCCTTTGGCCTGACTCAGTTACAAGATAAAAGTATCGTCGTAGTAGGTGAGTCGGATAGCAAAGACCAAGATATTCAGATCAATAAAGGATTTACGGACTTATTAATTATTAAATTGAATGAAATATTTTAAATATTTATTCCTATTATTTTTCGCAATTTCTTGTACGAAAAACAACATAGGGGCTCCGGGTTTTTTGACCTTGCAGTTTACACATAATTGGGATGGAAATCCTTTAACGGCTTCAGATTTTAATATACTTAAATTTACAAATGAGCAGGGGGTTGAGTTAAGAATTGAGGGTCTTAGATATTTGGTCTCAAATGTCGATTTGGAGAAAGCCAATGGTGAGCACATTGTTCTTAAAGGCTATCAATTGATTGATCTATTAAAACCATCAAGTTTGGAATACCAACCAAGTTTTGAAATACCAAAAGGTTCGTATAAAAACATTTCCTTTCGTTTTGGATTCACAGATGAAGATAATACAGAGGGGGTTTACCAAGATTTAAATTCTGAGCTGTGGAATGTTCCACAAATGTTGGGTGGAGGCTATCATTATATGCAATTTGACGGTAAATTTTTAGACGCAAATCAAAATCTATCCAACTTTAATTATCATGCAATTAGAGCAGTAAATAGAGCCGATCCTCAGAACCCCATTTATGAGGATACTTCATTTATTGTAAATCTTGGGGCCCTAGAAATTAGAAATGGAACCTTTGTTGAAGTAAGAATGAATGTGGCAGAATGGTTTAAAAACCCAAACATTTGGGATTTGAATCTTTTAAACACCAATTTGATGTCAAATTTTGATGCTCAGCTTTTGATGAAGGCAAACGGACAGACCGTTTTTAGTAAAGGAATTATTTATTAAAGCGATGATTAAAAAGGTTTTAGGAATTTTATGCACTACCTATTTACTGGTAGCCTGTTCTTCTAATCAAACAGAGGAGCAGTATACACCTATTCCTTATAGCTTAGAAATTCCAACTTTGTTTCAAGAAAAATTAATTCCTCCCATACTTCCAAGCAACAACCCGCTAACTGTTGAGGGAGTTGCTTTAGGGAAAAGACTTTTTTTTGATAAAATATTATCTGGAGATAATACCCAATCTTGTGCGAGTTGTCATGCACCACCAAGCTCATTTACTGACCCTAGAAGGTTTAGTGTGGGGATCGATGGTCTTGCTGGACCTCGAAACTCCATGCCTTTATTTAATTTGGCTTGGAACTTTGACGAGCGCTTTTTTTGGGATGGCCGTGCAAGAAGTCTAGAGATTCAGGCCCTAGAACCCATTACGAATCCAATAGAAATGCATTCAGATTGGAAGCAGGTAGCCATCAAATTGCAAGCACATCCTACCTATCCAGGCTTGTTTGAACAAGTTTTTGGAAAACAAACGATAGATTCTCTCTTAGTTACTAAGGCCATTGCACAATTTGAGAGAACCCTTATTTCTGGAAATTCTAAGTTTGATAAGTTTCTGAGAAATGAAGTATCCTTGACTGCTCAAGAGCTTAATGGGTTTAACGTTTTTATGGATGAAACTAAAGGGGACTGCTTTCATTGCCATGGTAGTAATAACAATCCACTTTGGACAGATAATTTATTTCACAATAATGGCTTAGATACCCAGTTTTCCGATTTGGGTCTGGGAGCCATTACAGGAGATCCCTCGGACAATGGTAAATTTAAATCACCCTCTTTAAGAAACCTCGCTTTTTCTGCTCCTTATATGCATGATGGTCGCTTTCAAACATTGGAAGACGTGATCAACCATTATAGTGAAGGTTTAAAACCATCGTCTACCATAGACCCTCTTATGAAAAAAGTAAATCAGGGAGGAGTGAGGTTAAGCCCGCAAGACAAAGCTGATTTAAAAGCCTTTCTTTTATCCTTGTCAGACCCCGATTTTATTAGCAATCCTGCATTTCAAA
>CBFHUV010000064.1:0-12096 GCA_965659055.1 Polaribacter sp. | reverse complement strand
AAAATATGCAGAGAAAGACTTGCAATGGGAAGACAGACCTGAAAGCCTAAAAAAAGACTATCGTCCAAAAAAATGGGCTGGAACACCTTATAATTTAGCCTATTTTAAATACCACCCTAAAGAAAAGAAAGCGGCACATATTGCCAATATTACAGACTTTGTAACAGTATTTATCGGTCGGAAAAGTAGAATTAAAGCCTACAGAGACGGTCGGAAAAAAATGGACAGTTTGGTACTTGTCCATGGCAAAGAAATCTTATTGAAAGAAGAAACAGCTATTCTGTTTATCAACGAAATTGGCGGTAAAAAAAATTCATATAATTTTAGAAAGACTTGGCCTAAAAAAGTAGTCTATATCATTAAAAATGCGGGTCTAGTTGATCTTACCACCCAACTCCATGGAGGTGCCAATTTTCAAGACGCATGGAGTGTTACGAACTAGTTATTGATAACAGGCAAAGGTTTTCCTAAGTACATTAAGACGTCACCTTCTTCTACTTTTAGTTCTTCAGAAAAAGATGGAATGATATGAATAACCCCGTCTTTACTTTTTACAAAAACAGGAATAGAATTGATTTCATCATTGAGTTTTTCCATCAATTCAAGATAGTGCTTTTTAGATTTCAACGGCAATTGATTAATGTCTGGATAATCTCGAACCACTTCACTTAAATTGATAAAGTCATCCGTATGAGAAAACAATCCTGAGATTGGTGTCTCTGTTGGATTTTTCATCTCATCCGCACTAATGAGACGAAAGGCACCTTGCTCTCCAAAAATATCCGAAAACTCGTTCAAAGCAAATTTGTTGACCACCGCACTTCCGGTTAGGGCCATTAAGAATCCGATATCATTTAGTTCAATATTCTCGGTAAGATCTTCATCATAAATATTAGTTTCTATAGCTTCTAGACCTTCTTCACGACATTTTTTAATATGAATTGAGTTGCTGTCAATTAAAACGACTCTACGTCCATTATTTTTTAAATAGGAAGCAATCAACCTTGCTGGGTCTGATGCTCCTATGATTAAAATTCCATTTGATGACTTTAAAAAGACACCCACAATTTTCGCGAACAATCGCGCTGTGGTTGCATTTAACAATACGGTTCCTAGCACAATCATAAATACCAATGGAGTAATATACTCCGCTCCTTCTACGCCTTGCTTCAGCAGTTTGCTTCCAAATAATGAAGCGATCCCTGCGGCAACGATTCCTCGAGGGCCTACCCAACTTATAAAAAGCTTTTCGTTGGTTTGTAATTTTGATTTATAGGTACTAATAAAAACAGCCATAGGTCGTATGACAAAAACAATCAAGGCAAACAAGATGGCACTGTTCCAATTATAAAGCAACAACAAATCATCAATATTAATGTTGGCTGCTAATAAAATAAATAGAATTGAGATTAATAGAACACTTAAAGATTCTTTAAAATACAGCAATTCTTTTAAGTTTTTCAGTTTTCCATTACCTAACACCATCCCCATAACCACAACGGCTAATAAACCAGATTCATGGGCAAAAACTTCCGATTCTACAAAAACCAACAAAACTGTAGATAATGAAACAACATTAAGTAAATAATGTGGCACTAACTTTTTATTGATTACAAAGGCTAAGGCATGCGCGAAGGTGAAACCAAAAGTGGTTCCAAACAATAAGATTTTTCCAAACTCAGTAAAAGCTGTTTTTGTAAAACCACTATCACCGCCGACACTGATAAATTCAAAAACCAATACCGCCACCAATGCGCCAATCGGGTCGATAAGAATCCCTTCCCACTTTAAGACTGCTGATACATCTTTCTTAAGAGGAATATTTCTAAGTATAGGTGTAATTACAGTAGGTCCAGTAACGATGATTAAAGCCGAGAATAAAAAAGATAATTCCCAGTTTAAATTAAATAAATAATGCGCCAATACCCCTGCTCCAAAAAAAGTAACTGCAGATCCTAAGGTGATTAATTTGGTAATGACAGGTCCAACATTTTTAATTTCATCTCTTTTTAAGGTAAGTCCCCCTTCAAAAAGAATGATACTAATGGCCAAGGAAACAAAATAATACAAACCATCTCCAGGAAATAAACCTTTGGTGCCATCCCAAATAGGTTCAATCCACTTAGAGCCATCTTCGGTAAGAAACTCGGCCGCAATAGGTCCTACAAGCAATCCAATTAAGATTAACGGTAAAATTGCAGGGATTTTAAATTTCCATGCCACCCACTGCGCTAATATTCCTAATATGATAATTCCTGCTAATTCTATCATCCTTCTTCTGTATAGTTTGGTCGTGAAGTTATAAAAAAAACCATAATTCTCCCATAAACAAGAGTGAATTTATCCTTAATTTTGAAATTTATACAAAGAGCCAATTATTATGCTAGGATTACAATTTGAAACTGAGACCGTTTGGGCAGATATTGCCAAAAACAATTTGCAACAAATTCTTACAGATCATGCTTTTTTGGAGCAAAAAGCCGCTTCCAACGCTGTTTCATTAATCATAAATTATTCTGAGGAAACCAAATTAGTGCAAGCCATGAGCGCTATTGCAATCGAAGAAATGCAGCATTTTAAAATGGTTCATGATTTTATGGTGCAACGCGGAATGGTTTTGGGAAGAGAGCAAAAAAATGATTACGCCATTCAATTACAAAAATTCTTTACCAAAACCAAAGACAGAACCGAGTCTTTGATTCAACGTTTATTGATAGCGGCTCTAATTGAGGCTAGAAGTTGCGAGCGATTTAAAGTGTTTTCAGAAAATATGGAAGACCAAGAACTCTCAAATTTTTATAAAGACTTGATGATCTCAGAGGCCAACCATTATACCGTGTTTTTAGGCTTCGCTCGTGAATATCAAGACCGAGCACTTGTTGATAAAAAGTGGAGTGCATTATTGGCTTTTGAAGCTGAAATGATGAAAAACAGAGGAACCGAAGCAAAAATTCATGGATAAAACACTAAATAACAACCAATTATAATTAACTAACTCCATTGATAATTGATAACTGATAACTGGTAACTGATAACTGATAATTGATAATTGATAATTGATAATTGATATAATGTTTGCTAAAGAAGAAGCTGCACAACTCCGCAAAGAATTTTGGACTAGTTTTGGAAAGTCCTTCCCTAGAAAATGGTTGCTCTACAACACAAAAATTAAAGGGGTTTCTTTTAAGTTTTTTGCAGATAATAAAAATGCCGCCGTCTGTTTGGATGTAGAACATCCCGATGAAATTTTTAATGAACTTTTGTACGAACAATTAGTGTCCTTAAAAGGTATCTTAGAACAAGATCTTCCTGAAGTTCTCTTTGATAAGGCCTATATCTTAGAAAGCGGAAAAATAATCCATCGAATTTACATCCCCTTTGATCAAAAATTTAGCATCCACAATAAGAATACTTGGAAAAACTGTTTCGCGTTTTTTGTAGAAAAAATGAGTCTTTTTGAGATCTTCTTTTATGAATATGATGACTATATCAAACAAGCTATTTCCTAAAAGAATTTAAAGCTAAATGGGTAGCTAGGTGGTTGGTCGTTACTCGCTCTAACAGCATTTAAGATTGGAAATACCAAATAAAATATCCCAATTGCAATCAATCCAACAATGCCTAATCCGCAGAACAAAACAAAGGGAATACACAGCAAGATTAAAAGAAACATACTAATTCTGAAGTTTAAAATAGCTCTTCCGTGTTCATCCATACCTCTAACTTCATCCTTTTTTAAGATCCACAGAATTAAAGGCACTACAAAGCCACCAATTCCAGAGACAAAATCTAATAATTGGCTCAAATGAGTTAACACAAGTAATTGTTTGTTTTCTTTCATTGTTTTCTAGTTAATTTATGACAATAATAAGACAATAAAAACCTTCATTTGTTACAAATAGATAGTTTTTCTTCCTAATTTAACTCCGTATATTTGCAGCATGATACAAAACGATACCATCATTGCCCTTGCTACACCTTCTGGTGTGGGTGCCATTTCTGTGATTCGCCTTTCAGGAGAAAAGGCCATCAGTATTGTCGATGCACATTTTGAATCAGTTAAAAAGGGCAAGCGCTTAGTGGGTCAAAAATCCCATAGTATTCATTTAGGACATATCGTAAATGGCACTAGTATTTTAGACGAGGTTTTGGTCTCTGTTTTTAAAAACCCAAACTCCTATACAGGAGAAAATGTGGTGGAAATTTCCTGCCATGGCTCTGTGTTCATTCAACAAGAGATTATCCAGTTATTTTTGCAAAAGGGCTGCCGAATGGCAGACAATGGTGAGTTTACCATGCGTGCTTTTTTAAATGGAAAAATGGATCTAAGCCAAGCAGAAGCGGTTGCGGATGTGATTGCTTCGAACTCTGCCGCGAGCCATCAGTTAGCCATTCAACAAATGCGTGGTGGCATTACCAATGAACTGAAAGAATTACGAGCACAATTGTTAGATTTTGCTGCCTTAATTGAGTTAGAACTTGATTTTTCTGGAGAGGATGTAGAGTTTGCTGACCGAACAAAATTTAAGGAATTAGTCTCAAAAATCACTTTAGTACTAAAGCGACTCATTGATTCTTTTGCCTTTGGAAACGCTATGAAAAATGGGATTCCTGTGGCGATCATTGGTGAGCCGAATGTTGGAAAATCAACATTGTTAAATACCTTATTAAATGAAGAAAAAGCCATCGTTTCTGACATTGCTGGAACCACTCGTGATGCTATTGAGGATGAATTGATCATAGAAGGTGTGGCTTTTCGTTTTATTGATACGGCAGGGATTCGTGAAACTTCTGATGTTGTAGAAAGCATCGGTATCAAAAAAGCCTATGAAAAAGCAGACAATGCACAGTTAATTATTTTCTTAATTGACGCCAATAAATTCTCCTATGCGAGTGATATAATTTTAGAGGAAATATCCACAATTAAAGAGCGTTTTCCTAACAAACGTTTGTTAGTTATTGCCAATAAAATTGACACGGTATCCTGTCATGACATAGCTCTTTTAGAATCAGCGATTGATCCTTTAATTTTGCTGTCTGCAAAACAAAAAACAGGCATTGATGAATTAAAAGCAGAACTCACTTCATTAGTTAATACAGGAGCCTTAAGCAATAATGAAACCATCGTTACCAATTCAAGGCACTTTGAAGCCTTGAACAACGCACTCATCGCCATAACATCAGTACAAGAAGGTATCGATTTGGGCATTTCTACCGATTTATTTTCTATAGATATTAGAGAGTGCTTGCGACATCTTGGGAATATAACAGGTGAATATGATGTTGACAAGGACATCTTAGGTCATATATTCTCTAACTTTTGTATTGGAAAGTAATTTTCTTTCTTAAGTTCTACTACTTCGTCACTGGTTGCTTCTCTAACAGTATCTCCTGACAATCGTTTCTTTCCAGCTTCTAAAAACTCTTTGTTCCATTTATAGAACTGAGATTCATGAATGGAATACTTTCTACAAAGTTCTGCAACTGACATTTCTGCTCGTAAAGCCTCCATGACAATCTGAATTTTCTGTTCAGAGCTAAAGATTCTGCGTGTATTTCTACGAATGTCTTTGATGAAATTCTCTGCTGTTTTTTTCTTGGGTGTTTTCATAATAATTCAAATTTAAGGATTTTGAAAACACTCTCTTAGTTTTGACTTAAATCAGTCCACTTTTTGCTGACGATTTACAAAATATATTCATAGGGAAATTAAATTGTGTTATTTTAAAAATACAAAAAAATACCACAGATTACCAATTGAATTTAAAATATCTCTAAAAGACAAAATAAGGCGAGAAAAAACCCTGTACATAGAACCCAACCGATTTGTACAAATTTGAGTGCTAATTTCTTTGTTTTATTCAATTAAAATATGTAAATTTCACAATTGACATTCCGCCTAAACTTCCTAATAGATTAGGTGACTATGGTTATAGAATAGATTTGTTAATAAATAAAATCTTCCAAAATGAACATCGGACAATTAATTGAAGAAGCTGAAGAGCTTGAAAGAGATTATAAAACCTTTAAAACCAGAAATGAAAAAATAATCGCCTCTAAGAAAGCCAAAGAAATAGTTTTAGGTATCAACCAGTTTTATAAAGAAACTAAAGAAATTGAATTGATGGATTTGATGAAACGAATATCTGCAATTAAAATAAAACTAGAAAAAAGGCTTAAAGGACGATTAACGGCATAAGAACTTTGTCAAAAAAAATGATAATTTATACAAATCATTTAATATTTAACGCTAAACTTTAATTCTTAAGGCATTAATTATTAATTTTTTAAATATCACCTAGTTTAAGATTAAATAAAAAAACATCCTAAATTTCCTTTAAATTGATTAATTTTGTAGCGTTAATCCCCCAATAATATTAACATAACTATTTAAGTTTTTTATTATTATTATTATGGAGAATACAACAATAGTATCTAGATTATTAAAGTTAAAGGAATTTCTTGTATTTATAGCTTTATTTTCTATTTCAAACATTTATAGTCAAGGTTTGCCGGGAGCAACTTATACAGCTGGTGGTATGCTTCACTAGCTGAGCAATTATCAGGACCAGGGATCACAATAACCAATCCAAGTATTACATTAGGCGCAACCACACAATACGGTATTTTTTCAAACGGAATTGCTGGAGAATCTTCAAATTGATTCAGGGATTGTATTCACGACTAAAACCATTGCCGAAACCTTTACAACAAATTCTTCTGGAAGTATATCCTTAGGACCTAATTCGACTTACAGTGATCCAGAACTTACTAATATTACTGGAAATGCAACAAGAGATGTTGTCATCTTCGAGTTTGATGTAACCTTAGATGCTTTGGCAACAGTTTTGACAATTGATTATCAGTTTATGTCAGATGAGTATAATGAGTATGTATGTTCTAGTTTTAATGATGTTTTTGGATATTTTGTCACCTCAGATACGACAGCGCCTTATACTGGCTATACGAATATTGCCAATGTTCCAGGAACAAATAATGCCGTAACGGAGGTACGACAAATCAAAAAACAACGCTACTTAATAGAGGAACACCACTACCTGTATTAAAGTTGGGAATGGATTATAGAACCGCTGATAATTTAAAATTTCATAGACAGATTGCCGTATCTTTTAAAAACGGGAATAGTTTTGCCCATGAGAATGGCTATGATAGTGAAATGTATGATATGGGAGGCACAGACATGTCATGGAAATTCACAGGGAATCCTTTGAACTATGTAATTGCAGGAGTTCAGCCTATAAGTACAGAGCTAGAAGTACCGCTTGAAATTGTAACCGATGCACTCAAAGATCTTACCATTGAGATAGACGAAATTGAAAGTATCGATTATGATATCTATTTAAAAGACAAAAACACAAATACCTTATACAATTTAACCAGTGCTCCTGCCAACATTCAATTGGCAGCTGGCACCTATACAGATCGTTTTGTTATTGCTTTTCAAGCCAAGGCCTTGAGTACTGAAGACATAGTCCTAGAAGAACACACACAAGTGTATTTTGATGGGATTAGCAAAGAACTCGTTATTAACAATACCAATAACAGCCAGCTACAAAAAGTAACTCTTTATAATGTGTTAGGACAAAAAGTAGCTAATTGGGATCTGCAAAATAACCAAGGTGACCAAAGACTGAAAGTCAATAAACTACCTACTAGTATTTACATTTTTAAACTGCAATCAGACAAAGGAACTTTCTCAAAGAAAATAGTCATTCATTAATAGGACCTATTTCCCAATTATTTTTTGTAAAGAATTTACCAAATAATCAATATCTGCTTTGCTTGTAAATTTGCTAAAAGAAAATCGAATCGAAGTATTATTTGCTTCGGATTCATTTAAAATTTCTGCAAGGACATGTGAACCTTGACTGCTCCCACTCTGACATGCACTTCCGCCAGAAACCGCTATTCCTGCCAAATCTAATTGAAATATGAGCATGCTATTATCTGTTGGAAATTGTGCGTTTAAAATGGTATAACTACTTGATTTCAAGTCACCAGAATCCCCATTAAATCTAATTGTAGGGAATGCAGATTGCAAAGCATCCATACAATACTTTTTAATCTCTAAAATAGCTTTAGCATCTTCTGCTAAGTCTTTCATAGCTATGCTTAAGGCCGTTTCCATTCCTAAAATACTATGAACGTTTTCTGTGCTTGAACGAGCCCCTTTTTCTTGATCACCACCATGTAACATCGGTTTAATACCATGACCTTTTTTAAAATAAGCAAAGCCTACCCCTTTTGGTCCATGAAATTTATGAGCACTTGCCGCTAAAAAATCTATTGGAATTTCTTTTAAATCAATTTGGTAATGACCAATTGCCTGAACTGCATCAGTATGAAAATAAGCTTGATGTTTTTGACATAGATTTACAATTTCATGAATCGCTAAAAGATTTCCAATCTCATTATTAACATACATCAAACTCACCAAACTGGTTTTGTCTTTTAAATTTGATAATAGTGTCTCTAAATGGCTTATACTTGGGTTTCCTTTGGTGTCAATATCAAGGAATAGCACTTCTGTACCAAAAGTCTTTTCTAAATGATCTATAGTGTGTAAAACCGCATGGTGTTCAATTCTTGTAGTAATAATGGTATCTACTTGTAAATTATTTACTGCATTGAACAGAATTAGGTTGTCTGCCTCTGTGCCTCCAGCAGTAAAAATAATTTCTCCAGCACCTATATTAAAATGTTTTGCAATCGATTTTCTTGCTGTTTCAACTGCAGATTTCGCCAATCTTCCGACATGATGGGTAGAAGATGGATTTCCAAAATTTGACTGCATAGCCCTATGCATCGCTTCCATAACTTCGGGAATCAATGGGGTTGTGGCAGCATTGTCTAAATAAATCGATTTCATAGTATAAAGGTATCAATCATGAGTTTTTGGATTTTGGAAAACATATACTTCCGTGGCCCCTAAACCATACTTCTGATAAGAAGCATCATAATATTTAACTGGGTATTTTTGAAATAAATAGCTCAGCTCTGTCTTTAAAACACCTTCACCTACTCCATGAATAAAAACAATTTTTGAAATTTTTTTATCAATAGCATATTCTAGTTTTCTTTGAGCTGTTTGCAGTTGAAGGTTTAACATATCAAAATTATCCATCCCTTTTGTGGTTTGAGTTAATTGATGAATATGAAGGTCTACTTCTAAAATGATTTCATTCTTTGAGCTCGTGAATAGTGATTTTTTTTGTTTTTTATCTTGAATTTTACTTTGCAATAAAGGATTGTTAATATCCGAAAACTTCGTAAGTTCATTCTGACTTTGATCAATTTTTACCAACTCTTTGGGTAAAAACTCAAATAAAAACCCACTTGGGTCTTGTATGACCACCTCTTGAGCTGTTACCTTTGTAACTACCCCCTTAATTACATCATCCAACACCGCTACTTTATCTCCTATTTGAAAAGACATTCTTAATATTTAATTAATAATTATATCTAATTTTTAATCTAATTTTACACAAAAGTAATTAGATGATTTTGTTTGATACCCAAAAAATTGAAATATTCTTTAAAAATGCTCATAACAATCATAGCATTTCTGAAGATAGAAAGGTTTTAATCATAAAAATTGCAGAGAAAATTTTTGCAATTGAGAAAGGCGATTTTACCAATACACGGCTTAATTTCATTTGTACGCACAATTCTAGAAGAAGCCAATTTGCTCAGGTTTGGGCCTATTATGCAGCACATTATTTTAATTTGCCAATTACAGCTCTTTCTGGTGGTACTGCAGTAACTGCCTTTTATAAAAACACAATTAGTGCCTTACAAGAGGTAGGCTTTGGTTTTCGTGTTTTACATTTCGATCATCAAAACCCGACCTATGCAATTAATTTTGATAGCACTACTAGTGCTCTTTTAGGCTTTTCAAAATTATATGATAACCCTATCAATAAGGACCCTTTTTACGCAATAACTACTTGTGGAGATGCCGATGTCAATTGTCCTTATATTCCTGAGGCTAAAGAACGATTTCATTTAGGATTTGTAGATCCAAAGGCATTTGATCACACAGAAAAATGTAAAGAAGCTTATTTAAACACATCAACTATAATTGCTGCAGAACTCTATTTACTGTTTGAAACCCTTAAAAACCTACAAAAAAAGACTGCTTAAATTTCTATGTCTTTTTGATAAGGAATGCTCTTAAGTATATGATTAATAGCATTTACCCTTGCTTCTGTTTTCTTGTTTGCTCTAATAATTTTCCAAGGAGACAATTCTGTATTGGTTTTTTCGAACATAGCGTCTTTATACTTGGTGTAATCATCCCATAATTCTTGAGCCCTTTCATCTACTTTGGTCATCTTCCATTGTTTTAATGGATCGGTTTTAATTTCCTGAAATCGTTTGGCCTGTTCCTTTTTAGAAATAGACATATATATTTTTACCAAATGGATTCCAGACTCTAATATCATTCGCTCAAAATCATTTACCTGATTCATAAAAGTTTGATATTGATGCTCACTACAAAATCCATTAACTGGTTCTACAACAGCTCTATTATACCAACTTCTATCAAAGAAAACCATTTCACCTGCCTTCGGTAATTGTGCAACATAACGCTGAAAATACCACTGTGTTTGCTCATCTTCAGTAGGCTTTGGCAAGGCCACAATTCTCATAAAACGAGGATTAATGCGTTCTGTTATTCTTCGAATAGCACCCCCTTTTCCTGCGGCATCTCTACCCTGAAAAATAACAATGATGCGTTCATCATTTTTAATGACCCATTTCTGAAGTTTAATCAACTCTACCTGTAGTTTTTTTAATTTTCGCTCATAATCAATATATCGAACCGCACGTTCTACGTTAATCGGCTCCTTAGAATACAGGGCGATCAATCCTTTAACAGTGTTAATTTTATTTTCGTTTGCCTTTATCGTCTTTTCATCCATATTAATCCATTTGTTGTACCGATCTAAAATATCGCATCACGATATTCGGATCTGGTGAAATAGTAGTTGCTGCTTCATCCTTCTCTGGATAATCAAACTGCGATAGTACATGTCGTATACATTCCAAGCGAGCTGTATTTTTGTCATTGGTTTTCACCACCATCCATGGACTATAGGAAGTATGTGTTTTGGTAAACATTTCATCTTTATAATAGGTGTAGACATCCCACAATTCTTGCCCTTTCTTATCTACAGGGCTAAACTTCCATCGCTTTAAAGGGTTTTTCATACGAGATTCAAACCTTCTCAATTGCTCATCCTTAGAAATTGATAACCAAAATTTTATGATCACAATGCCATCTTCATATAGCATGTGTTCAAATTCTGGAACCTGAACCAAAAAATCCTTGTATTGTGCCTTTGAGCAAAAACCCATTGCAGGCTCTACCACTGCACGATTATACCAGCTTCTGTCAAAAAAAACAATTTCTCCAGGATTGGGAAGTTCTTTTATATAGCGTTGAAAATACCATTGCCCTTTTTCATTTTGAGTGGGCTTGTTAAGGGCTACCAATCGAGAGGCTCGAGGATTTAAATGTTCCATAAAACGTCTAATATTCCCTCCTTTTCCTGCAGCATCTCTTCCTTCAAAAATGACTGCTACCCTTTTATCAGTCTCAGAAATCCAACGTTGTAATTTAACCAACTCTACTTGTAATGACCGAATCTCATCGATATAGGCCAACTCTTGGTTTAACTTTTTGTCATCTATTTTTTTATCTTTAATTAACTTGCTTAGTTCCTCTTTTGTTTCGATAGACGCTAAATCATTAATTGTAATTCTTTCGCTATTAGTCATTCGTATTGTGCATCTTTATTTCCGTCTCTAAAATTAATATTTTTTTTCAAATTTTTGATAAATTGAACTTTATATTATCTAACAAATAATATATTTGTTTAGTCCTATGAAATCTATTTTTTGTTTTATTTACTTGCTAAGTGTAAGTAGTGTTTTTTCTCAAAATAGTTACTCCAAGTCTATTAGTCTGGTTTCAGACAATGACTTATATACATCCACCTATAGAGATCGTTATTATTCAAATGGATTGTTTGTAAGGTATCAGTTTCTTGGAACTTCTGCAAACGAGAA
>CBFHUV010000063.1:0-12507 GCA_965659055.1 Polaribacter sp. | reverse complement strand
CCTGTGGTTACGTTCCATTTACCATCAATCACTCCCTTGGCCTTCGCATAGGTCTTTAATACGGGCACGCTATCCATTACCGGGGTTACAGAATGAGATAGAAACATAATGTCATCATCATTTTTATAGTATTCCTGTAGCTCACTCATATTATACGCCATTGCTATACATATGGTTTTACAACGGGTAAAGAAAAAATCAGCAATGTAAATTTTACCTTCATATTCTTTTTGGGTTATTGGTTCACCATTTTGGTTGATCAAATTAAAATCAGCTATATGATGATTCACTCGAATGTGTTTTACCGAAGCATCGACCAACTTCGGATTGACATCAGAAGGGCTATAGATGGGCAAACGAGTATCTACCGATAATAAATTGTAAAAAACAATCAAAGAAACCACTGATAATACTACCGCGATGATCATAAAAGGTAGTGATTTCTTTAAAGAAAAAGATTTCATAAAATGAGGGTTTGAAGTACTACAAAATTACTACATAAATCTTGTATACACGAAGATATCAGAAGAAATGAAGGATAAAACTTTGTTAAATTGTTTAAAATGGATTGGAATCCTATTTTACAACTCTTATTAAAAACGTACATTTGCGAGATTATAAAAAGAAAATACCTCAATGGAAATACTGATAAAGGCATCCCAATTTATTTTAAGCTTATCACTCTTAATCGTCCTGCATGAATTAGGGCATTTTATTCCCGCTAAACTCTTTAAAACCAGAGTCGAAAAATTCTATTTATTTTTTGATTATAGATTTTCTTTAGTAAAAAAGAAAATTGGTGACACTGTCTATGGAATTGGATGGATTCCCTTAGGTGGTTATGTGAAAATCTCTGGGATGATAGATGAAAGCATGGATACTGAGCAAATGAAACTGCCAGCTCAGCCTTGGGAATTTAGATCAAAGCCAGCTTGGCAGCGATTGATTATTATGTTAGGTGGAGTAATCGTAAACTTTATTTTAGGGATATTTATCTATATCATGTTAATGTATAGTTATGGTGAAAACTTTTTACCCAATGAGAATGTTAAAGGTGGAGTTTGGGTTCAAGATCAATTGGGTACAGATTTAGGCTTAGAAAACGGAGATAAAATTTTGGCCATTGACGGTAAGCAAATACGCAAGTTTAGTAGTTTACCAGTAGAGTTTATAAATGGTAATAACTATACCATTGAAAGAAATGGAGAGACCATTCAAAAAGAAATTCCAATTGATTTCATTTCAAAATTGATTGAACGAGGAAAAAATGAAGGCTCTTTTATTTTACCAAGATACCCATTCATGATTGGAGCGGTCTCTAAAGATTCTCCAAATAAAGGCAGTGGACTATTGGCAAAAGATATTGTTACCTCTATCAATGGCGTTGCAATTACCTATTTTGATGAAGCACAAAAAATTCTAGAAAACTATAAAGGACAGTCTATCGAAATAAGCATTAAAAGAGGGAGTAAAACGCTTAGTTTACCTGTAAAAGTTACGGACGATGCTGCCTTGGGTGTTTCTTTGGCAAGATTGTCGGTTTCAGACCTTCAAAAGTTGGGTTATTACGAATTGGAAAACAATCAATTTACCTTTGCAGAGGCTATTCCCGCGGGGACTCATAAGGCTTATGAGACCTTAGCTGGTTATATCAAGCAATTGAAAAAAATATTCAATCCAAGCACTGGTGCTTACAAAGGCTTGGGTGGATTTATATCTATTGGTAGTATCTTCCCATCAGAGTGGAGTGCTGAATCTTTTTGGAATATTACCGCCTTTTTATCGATTATGTTAGGGTTTATGAACTTATTACCGATTCCAGCCTTGGATGGAGGTCATGTGGTATTTACCCTTTGGGAAATGATTACTGGTAAAAAACCAGGCGACAAGTTTTTGGAATATGCGCAAATTGCAGGGTTTATCCTGTTAATTATGCTATTAATGTTTGCCAACGGAAACGATATATACAGGTGGCTTTTTAAATAAAAAGGTACTTCATAAAAAAGCTCTTGAAATTCAAGAGCTTTTTTTATAGGATTTAGAATAATTTAAACCTGGAATCCATACATAATAATTTGTGCAGGTATTGCATTGATGCGCCTTTAAAAAGGCAAAAAACCGGATTGCCTTCGGTTTTTCGATTCGCAATCTATTTCTAGATTTGCATTGGGGGCAGCATTTCATTGACGGTTCGTTTTAATCAACTCAAAGCTATTGATTTAAACTCAATAAAATAAATTTTATGCCTTAATTTTAACCTTTCAAGGAAATAATAAGATCAATAAATGAATAGTAAAATAAAAAAAACTCCGCTGATCTAGCGGAGTTTTTTATTTATTCTTTAGGCCTTTGAACTATCTTCTGACTTTTTTTCGGCCGAAGCATCTTCTGTAGGAATCTCCTTGCCTTTTAAATAATCTGGCAATTGCATTCCCGCCATATTAAACATTTCTTGTAAGGGTGGTACTGATTTGTACATGCCTGATATAAAGTTAGACGTAGATGATTTACCATCTTTACCGCCACCGTTTTCCCAAACAGTAATCTTATCAATTTTAATGTTTTTAATGGCTTCAGCTTGGGTCCTAACCAGTTCTGGCAATTTATCTGCAATCAGTAATAAGACAGCATCTTTTGAGTTGTTTCCTGCCGCTTTTACGATCTGATCTAGACCCGCTGCCTGCTTGGTTAATACTTCGTATTGTCCTTGTGCTTCAGCCTGCGCTTTAAACAAGATGGCATCTGCCTCTCCTTTTGCAATTCTTCTAATATTTTCAGCTCGTGCTTCTGCATCAATTTCTACTTTTCTTTTATCGATTTCTGCCGGGACGATAATATCTGCTAACTGTGAAGAGCGCTCTCTATCGGCTCTGGCAGTTTCTGCCTCTTGCTCTGCAGCATACGATTCTTTTAATGCATTTGCCGTTTGCACTTTTTCGGCTGCAATTGCTGTGCGTTCTGCCTCGGCCTCACGTTGTCTGCGCAATGAATCAGAATTGGCAACCGCAATTTTTGCCGTATTTTCTCCTTCTACCGCTTTTGCATTTGCCGCCGCAACTTGGGTTCTTTCATCTTGTACTGCATTGGCTTCACCAATAGAACCATCTCTGGTTTTTTCTGCTACTGACTTACGCGCTGCGTTGATTGCATGTGCCGCTGCTTCTTTACCTAAAGCTTCTATATAGCCTGATTCATCAACAATGTCTGTAATGTTTACGTTGATCAATTTTAATCCAACTTTCTTCAATTCTGATTCAACACTCTGTGAAATGTTGGTTAAAAATTTATCCCTGTCACTATTAATTTCTTCAATATCCATTGATGCAACCACCAAACGCAGTTGCCCAAAAATAATTTCCTGAGCCAAATCTTGAATCTCGTTTTGACCAAGTCCTAACAAACGTTCCGCTGCATTTTGCATAATCCCAGGTTCAGTAGAAATACCAATCGTAAAACGAGAAGGTACGTTAACACGAATGTTTTGTTTAGACAGTGCATTCACCAAATTTACTTCTATAGAAATTGGTGTTAAATCTAAAAACTGATAATCCTGAATGACAGGAAAAATAAAGGCTGCTCCCCCGTGAATACATTTGGCAGATTCTCCACCACTTACTTTTCCATAAACCACCAAAATACGATCTGATGGACATCTTTTATAGCGCTTAACAAGCGCAACAAAAACAATAATTACGGACAAAACAGCTACTACTATGGTAGGTAAAGGCCCAAAGGAATCAATTTGAAAAATTGGTAAATGTAACATAGTTTATTTTTTTATTTTGATTGAGGTTCTATAATTAATATGCCATTGTTTGTTACTTCAATAACTTTTACAACATGGCCTTGCTTTAAATCAGTATCGTGGTCGGTAAGTGCTTCCAACTCTCTTAAGGCACCTTGCACTTTTACTTGTATTTTACCGATAGAAGATCGATGGGCACCCACGGTCAAATACACTTCTCCAATAGCATTTAGGGCATTGCTCATTTTAAGGGTTCCGCTTGAGGCTAGTTTGCTAATATAATAAAACATCGATGCCATAATCGCCATCATAATCAAACCACAAATCACCGAAATAATAAGGGTTAGTGTTTTAGAATTTCCAGCATCGATACTTGCGATACCACTCCATCCAAATATTGCGAAAAAGGACACCATGTTTTTAAAAGTAAAAAACTGGAAGCCTGCCCCTGTATCCATATCAATTTCTGCATCCACATCACCCACATCTCCATGATCTGCTCCGATAAAGGACCCTATCAATACAAAAAGAAAAATAAGTGAAGATACACCTGTGATAACCCAATACACTTTTTCGAAGAGCGTAAAATCTGAAAACCATTCTGACATAAAGCAATTGTTTTAATGAGTTACTAAAGATAGAAAATCTTTGACGAACTATTAACAGTTCTATCTAATTAGTATCGAAGAAAATTGTTTTGTTACAGAAAATACTAAAAATCAATCCCTAAAAATAAAACACCTTGACATTTTTCAAGATCAAGGCGCTTTTTCTGTCGGTTTTAAAAACCATAACGCATACCAAATACTATACTGCTTGGTGGCATGGGTATAAAGCCAGATTCAATGTACAAAGCATTAAAAATATTGTTTGCGGTAAGCGTAAAATTAAAATCTCTAAAATCGACTAATACAGAAGCATCCCAGACATTATAAGCGGTTCCAATAGTTCTTTCTGCGTGCTTATAAATAATATTTTGACGTACATTTTTGAAGAATTTTGTCGAAAAACGGGCCGTAAACTGATGCTTTAACGTATTCAAAGAATAGCGTGATAGGTCTTTATTCTGATTCAGAATCGTGTCATCTAAATAACTATAACCAAACTTAAAGGTTTGTTGGTACTCATTTATTTTAAAAAGATAAGAAGCATCTAATTCGAATCCTTTGGTGTTCACCTCTGCAATATTTGTTGCTGTAAACACACTTTGGTTGGTGTTGGGTCGCACATAATCAATTAGGTTCTTTGCATCTCGATTAAAAAAAGCTATCGCCCCAAAGAAATTTGATTGATTGAATTTAAGTCCAATTTCTTGAGCAAAGGACTCCTCTGGTTTTAAATTTTCATTTCCAACGGTTACCGGGTCTTTGTAAAATAAGTCAGTAAATGTTGGTATTCTATAGGTATACCCAATATTTCCATAGGCCTTAATCTTATCAGAAATGGCATATCCTAAATCCAAACCTGGAAAGGCATGAAACTTAAAATCAGAAAAATAAGTGAGCGCCACACCAGGAGTAATATCTAGTTTTTCATTGAGAAGATTGAATCGATGCTCCACAAAAAGTGAAGCCATTATTCTATCCCTTTTGCCCAAATTATTACTACTGATCGAGACACTGGCGACATCCACACCAAAACCTGTGACTCCTAGAATAGAAATATAAGAAGCATTGACCTCTGCACCCACTTTATTGGTAATGTGTAAGTTTCTATAAAAACTAGGGTCATCCCTTTTCAATAAAAACATGTCTTGGCCTCTTTTCCAATACACTCTTGGTGTAATTTTAAATTTTTCTGACCTAAATGTGGTCGAGACACCAATCAAACTGCTTTGAGTTTCTTCGTATTCATGAAATGCAGGATTGGTGGTATAAAAGTTTTCTGCTCCAAACTTTTTGTCAAAAAAAGTGGCAAGCACTTCAATCGCTTGCTTTTGAGTATTCAAAACCCCTTTTAAAAAATAATTATAATTGTTATAGTCAGAATTGGTTCTGTACCCATCTGAAGTTAAAGCGCCAACATGTGCCATGAACGATGCGTTTTCAAATTCTTTGCCTACAGTAACCGATCCGTTTAACTGCCCAAATGACCCAGCTTCCAGGTTTGCAAAAGCCGTCTTATTTAATTGATTTTTTGTAACAATATTAATGGCTCCTGTAAAGGCATTTTGCCCAAAAACCCTAGCTGCTGGCCCTTTTATTATTTCGATGCGCTCAATTACTTCTAATGGAACTGCCGCATTTAACGTATGATGCCCTGTTTGGGAATCATCCATTTTAATCCCATCAATTAATAACAAGGTTTGGTCAAAACCACCTCCCCTTATGTACAAATCAGCTTGACTTCCTGCGGTCCCCCTTCTTCTAATATCTACACCCGCCACCTGTTGTAACAATTCAACGACATTGGTTGCAGCTCCGTTTTTAATAGCTGACGAACTAATAATTTGGATGGTTCTGGAGTTTTCTTTAAAGGGTAAATCAATTCTTGTTGATTTGATCACCACGGTATCTAATTGTTGAACGGGTATATTTTCTTGTGAAAACAAAGTGAAATGTATCAGCATGGCTGCAGCAAATAAGGTATTACGAATCATTTTTATTTCTTTTTAAAAACTGTACAAAAGTACTAACTTACCGGACGATTAAACTAGTCCAGTTTTAAAATGAATAATAGTCCGGTAATTGCCTTGTTTAAAGAATTAATTGTTTTTGATAAAAGCACCTCTCAACCTGTATATATACAAGTTTCACAACAAATTATAAATGCCATCCAACGCAGATATCTCAACAAGGGCACAATGCTACCAGGAACTCGGGCATTAGGGCAGCTTTTAAAAATTCATAGAAACACAGCAGTTGCTATCTACGAAGAGTTAGCCTCGCAGGGGTGGGTAGAAATAATACCCAATAAAGGCACCTTTGTTTTAGAGCCAGAATTAAAGATTACAAAAATAAAAGCACCTTCTCAAAAAATAAATGAAGCTTACAAAAACGCAAAAACAACAGGATTTCCTTTTCAAAAATCATTTCATTTAGCATCTACGGCACAGTTAACAACTGCTAAATATACTGTGAACGATGGCAAACCAGACTTGCGTTTGCATCCAGTACATCAGTTTACAAGATGGTACAGTGCTGTGATGAAAAAAAGTACCTTGATAAAAAAATGGAACAGACCGCACGAATTTTCTTTTTCGCTTTATCAAACACAGTTGTGTAATTTTTTGAATGCAACCAGGGGTTTCCATATGAATCCTAAAAATCTGCTCAGCACACGCAGTACAGAAATGAGTTTATACATCGTTTCTCAATTGTTAATAAAACAAAATGATTTGGTATTAGTAGGGAGCTTAAGTAATTACTCGGCCAATATGATCTTTCAGCAAGTAGGCGCAAATATTAAAACAATACCTGTAGATAAAGATGGTTTAGATATTGAATACATAAAAAAACATTTTGTAAAACACAGCATTCGCTGCGTTTATGTCTGTGCCCATAGAGATTATCCCACAGTAGTAACCTTAAGTGCAAAACGCCGTTTAGCCTTGCTAGAACTTGCCGCAGCATATGGTTTTGCGATTATTGAAGATGATTACGATTACGATTTTCAGTTCGAAGGTTCTGCAATGATCCCTATGGCGAGCGCAAATGTGAGCGGAATGGTTATTTATTTAGGGAAAATGGGACAATCCTTGTTTCCAAGTTTTCAAACAGGTTTTGTAGTTGCTCCAGAAAACTTAATCTCTGAAGCAACCAATTATTTGCAGTTATTAGACAAACAAGGTGATAAAATACAAGAGCAAATGCTTTCTGAATTAATTAGTGAAGGCGAAATTTACCGCCTTATGAAAAAAAACATTGTCATCTATAAGCAAAGACGAGATTGTTTAAATAAGCTTCTAGTTCAATATTTTGCAGAAATAACAAGGTGGGAAGTTCCTTCTGGTGGATTGGCGATTTGGTTAGAGTTTATCCCTAAAATATCTTTAGTAAAACTAGCAGCAGCGGCCGAAGAATTCGATTTATTTTTACCAAAAACTATTTTGTATCAGGATAAAAATACCTGTGCCATCCGTTTTGGCTTTGGGCATTTAAACGAAGAAGAATTAGAAACTGTGGTTCAAAAGTTAAAATATGCTTACCTAAAAGTCTCAAAATAAAGTGATTTTAAAAAAGACTTTGGAGTTGGCAGAAATTATTGGAATAACCACAGCCAATTTATCCATCTTAAAATCTGGGAAAGCAAAGGCCATTCGCTTTTCTAAGTTAGAAGCCATCTGCAAAGCCCTCGATTGTCAACCATCAGATCTTCTAGAATATGTAAATGATTAAGCATTTTTCCGTAGTTTTGGCTTTTAGCAACTAAAAACCATAGACCATGCGTTTATCTCTTTTCAAAATTCTTTTTTTAAGCCTTTGTGTTATTCAGTTAAGCACAGCGCAAAGCTATATCACTTATGATGTATCTTTTAATAATGCAGCACAACACGAAGCAGAAATTACCGTTTCTTTTACAAAAATCAAAGCAGGGAAGTTTTCATTCAGAATGAGTAGAACCTCACCTGGTCGCTACGCAATCCATGAATTTGCTAAAAATGTATACAATGTAAAAGCAGTAAATAGCAAAGGAGAAACACTAAAAATTACCCGCCCAAACCCATACCAATGGGATGTTGAAAAACATGACGGAACCGTAAAAGTAAGTTATACGCTTTTTGCCAACCACGGTGATGGAACCTATGCTCAAATAGATGAAACCCATGCCCATTTAAACATTCCAGCTACTTTTATGTATGCCCCTTCTTTGGCTTCAACTCCAATCCAAGTTACCTTTAATCCGAGGAAAGATTGGAAAATTGCCACCCAATTAAAAAAGATGTTTAACAATACCTATTATGCACCAGACTTGCAATATTTTATGGATAGCCCTACCGAATTGAGCAACCACCAGGTGCGTTCTTTTACTGTAGACGCCAACGATAAAACCTATACCATTAACTTGGCTTTGCATCACAATGGTACCGAAGCTGAATTGGATGCCTATTTTGAGCAAGTAAAGGCCGTGGTGCTTCAAGAGAAGGCAGTCTATGGCGCCTTACCGGACTATGACTATGGAGCTTATACCTTTTTAGCTTGCTATGTACCCAATGCCAGCGGTGATGGTATGGAACACAGAAACTCTACAGTAGTAACCAGTACTAGATCTCTTGCTGATGGTGGGATGCGTCAAAACATTGGAACCATATCTCATGAATATTTTCACTCTTGGAATGTAGAGCGTATTCGTCCTAAATCCCTAGAACCGTTTAATTTTGAAGAAGCCAATATGAGCGGTGAGCTTTGGTTTGCAGAAGGTTTTACTAGTTATTATACCAATTTAATTTTATGTAGAGCGGGTATTATCAGCCCAGAAGAGTATATCGCTAGCTTAGGAGGAACTTTTAACTATGTATGGAATTCACCAGGTAGATCTTTTTTCAATCCTATAGAAATGAGTTATCAGGCTCCTTTTGTAGACGCCGCTACTTCAGTGGATCCTGTTAATAGAGAAAACACCTTTATCTCGTATTACTCCTATGGAAGTGTTTTAGGCTTGGCCTTGGACCTTTCATTACGCAATGAAAAAGGAAATCTTAGTTTAGATGGCTATATGCAGGCTGTTTGGAAAGCCTATGGAAAAAATGAAAAGCCATATACCGTAGAAGACCTTAACAAAGCTCTAAATAGTTATGCGGGTAAATTGTTTGGGGATCATTTCTTTGATAATTATATCTATAAAAGTGCCATGCCAAACTATGCCGCACTATTTAAATCAGTAGGTTTGGTTTTAAAACAAGATAGTGAAAAGGTCTTTTTTGGGGTAAATACCAATAAGGGATTGGTTCGAGGGAATGCTCAAATAGGAAGTCCAGCCTATAAAGCAGGTTTAAATGCTGGGGACCAAATAGTCGCGATTGATGCGCATTTTGTAGATGCTAGCAATTCTGTAGCTACTATTTTAAGTGGATATAAAGTAGGTGATGTGGTCAACATTCAATACAGTCGATTTAACGAATTGAGAACTGTAAAAACAACCCTAATCAAGGACCCAAGGTATCGCATACAATCTTTTGAAAAGGCGGGTGAAAAACCAACCGAGGCAATGTTAAAAAACAGAAAGTCTTGGTTAGAAAAAAAATAACTTAAATCCATTCCATAAAAAAAGGCCGAGCAATGCTCGGCCTTTTTTAGTTATTAAAGAATCCTATTTGTTTTTTGGAACGTCTCTGTTCATTTCTATAATATCTACACTAGTCGCCTCTACTCCTAAAAAGTATTTGCTAAAGTGATCTGCACGTAGCCAAAATGAATATTCAGTCATGCTTCCAAAACCATGTCGCTGACCTGGCATAATCATAAACTTAAATCGTTTATTTGCTTTGATTAATTCATTGGCCATTCGAATGGTTCCAGCTGGATGTACGTTGTTATCTACATCCCCATGAATTAGCATTAAATGTCCTTTTAAGTTTTTAGCCAAACTTTGATTTACATCAATTTTATACACATAACTTGACTTCCCTTTCTCATCAATTTCCTCTTTTACTCCATGATGGGTTTCACTCCACCAGCTATTGTAAACAGTATTGTCGTGATTTCCTGCAGAGGAAACAGCAGCCTTAAAGAAATCTGGATATACCAACATAGCCGCTGTAGACATAAAACCTCCACCCGAATGACCATAAATACCTACTTTAGAGATATCGATAAATTTGTGTTGGTTTGCCAACTGCTCTGCAACGTATTTTTTATCATCCAATCCGTAATCTCTTAGATTTCCATATCCATAATTGTGATACCATTTTGAACGATCTGGGTGACCTCCTCTATTTCCTAGCGTAATCACAATAAAACCAACTTGGGCCATTCTATCCAAACGATCCATACTGTACGAAAAAGACTTGTTTACAGACTCTGTTTGTGGCCCTGGATATACGTATTCTAATAAAGGATATGATAGGTTAGCGTTAAAATCAAATGGCTTGTACATTACTCCGTACAAATCTGTAATTCCATCAGCTGCTTTTACTTTAAACGGTTCTGGAAACTTATATCCAGTGGCAAACAATTGTGATAAATCAGCCTCTTCTAAATTCATAATCAAACGACCATCAGAAGAACGCAATTCAGATTTTGGAATGGTGTTTACTCTTGAATAATTGCTAACAAAATACTCATTAGAATCAGACATGCTCGTGCTTGAAGTGAAATCACCTGGATTTAGACTTTTCATCCCAGATCCATTCAAGTTAATTTTATACATGTGTTCATAATAAGGGTCTTGGCTTTTATCAGCTCCATTTGCGGTAAAATATAGCGTTCTAGATTTTTCATCCAAGCCTGCAAAATTGGCAACATGGTAATCACCGTCTGTAATTTGGTTTTTTAATTTTCCATTGCTATCATACAAATAAAAATGAGCCCATCCATCACGTTCTGCCCAATGTAACATTTCTGTTTCATCATTAAATAAAATTAGAGGTCTAGACTCAATATAGGTATTAAAACGCTCTTCTATAAGCACTTTTGATTCACCTGTATTTAAATCAGCGACACAAATGTCATACTTTTTACGATCTCTACTAATAACACTATAGTAGACTTTCCCTTTTTTAGATAATAACAAAGAAGGATTAAAATCATTGGATCGGTCAGACAACTTCATTGGAGCTCTATATACGGATACGCTCTGTTGTTTGGTGGTGTCCAATGCTATATTGGTAATTGCTTTTGAAGGAATGTCAAAAATTAACAGTTCAGACTTGCTAAATTCTGCTTCTCCCGGCATGTGATACTTATAGGTTTCTAAGACCGGTCTCTTATTACTTACAGAGTTGATCACCCACAAATCTTTAATCTCTCTAGAATCTGTCTTCTGAAAAACAAACTTTTTAGAATCGTGTGACCAAGTTCCCCAAACGCCTTTTCGGTCGTCTTTGTTTTTAATCTTGGTTTCGTTGTTTTCTCCTCTACCTCCACCTCCGTAGCCGTAGTCTTCAACACCATCTTTGGTCCATTGGTGTTCAACAATAGTAGAATCCTTTTCATCCTTTACCGCTTTCAAGAAATTTGCCTTGTCCATCCAATACAAATTAAAGTTTTTTGAAAACAAAACAATAGAACTATCTGGAGCTACATTTGCCCAGTTCTTCCATTTTCTTTCATACTTTTTATTGTCGATAACAGTCAAGCCATTCCCTCCAAGTTTGTACTCAAAATGATAGACCTTCTTCTCCATTTTAGGCTTTTTACTCTTTGCCTTTGCACTTTTTTTGTCTTTAGTAGTTTCATCTTCTGTCACGGGAACTTCTTCTGTTGAAGTTACTCGAAAACGAATCGCTGTTTCACTCTCATTAAATTTAAAGTCAAAACGAGGTAAGTGCTGCGCATCATAAGGGTCTTTGGTAATTTCAGTCAACCATTTCGCCATTTTAACATTGTCAAAAAGTAGAGTTCTGGTTTTTTTATCAGCATCCACCAAATAATAATTGGCCCCATTTGAAGTTTTGTATTGATACCAAAATCGATTCCCTTTTTTTAACCAGTTGGGAGAGACTGTTGTAGAGTGCACCAACTTCGCTAAATTCTTTGGCGAATATTTTGCCGCAGCTCTATAGTTAGGTTCAGGTGTCCGTTGTGCAGCAAGAATACTGGTCGCAAAGACAAATACAAATAGCAGGATAAGTTTTTTCATTTGATTTAGTTGTTAGTTTTTAT
>CBFHUV010000062.1:0-12549 GCA_965659055.1 Polaribacter sp. | reverse complement strand
AAAACAAGTTTACCAATAGCTGGAGCTACAACAGGGACTAAAATAAAACCAACCACTATAAAGGACATAATCTTAGCCATATAATCACCACTAAAACTATCTCTTACCATTGCAATGCTAATAGTTCTCGGGGCTGAAAGCCCAATTCCTTGTAAAATTCTTCCCACCACCATAACTTCAATACTGGTGGCTGAGATACATAAGAAACTTGCAATAAAAAACAAGCCGAAACCCATATAAATAACAGGTTTCCTACCTAAACTATCAGAAATAGGACCAAAAATTAACTGACCAATTCCCAACCCAAGGAAGATCATTGTAATTAGTAATTGATTGTCGTGAACATCTTGAATTCCAACAGCAAGTCCAATTTGTTCTAAGGCTGGTAAAAGTGCATCTATAGAGAGTGCTACAATAGACATTAAAGAGGCCATTAGGGCAATGAACTCTAATCTTGACTGATCTTTTTGTTGCATTTGGCAAATGTAGGGCATTTGTTCAAAATAGCTAAGCCAGTTGTCATTGCTATTTTCTATATTGCTATATCAAAACTATAGCAACGAACCACTTGTCTTATGAGAAAACTATTGATTTTAAGTATGATACTAATTGTATCCTGCGGAAAAAAAGAACAAAAAATTATTTCTAAAAACATTTCTTTTTTGAGTCCTGTTGCAGCGCAGATAGAAAAAAAAGCCTTTGACACTAGTAATTTATTATGGTTTCAAAAAGCTGCAAGCAAATGGGAAGAGGGGTTACCTGTCGGGAATGGAAGGATTGGAGCTATGGTTTTTGGTGGTGTAGAAGAAGAACAGATTCAATTGAATGAAGAGACTTATTGGTCTGGAGGGCCCTATAATTCAGTAGTTAAAGGAGGTTATAAAGAATTGCCGAACATTCAAAAACTTATTTTTGAAGGGAAACCTGTAGAAGCGCACAAGTTATTTGGAAGGGCTTTGATGGGATATCCAATTGAGCAACAGAAATACCAAGCTTTGGCAAATTTGCATTTATTTTTTAAAAAAGAACAAAAGCCTATAGGTTATAAAAGATGGTTAGACTTATCGGATGGAACAACAGGAGTAGAGTATACCGTAGAAGATGTTACTTATAACAGAGAGATCATCTCATCTGCAGTAGATCAAACTATTGCCGTTCATTTAACCGCAAGTAAACCGGGTATGCTCTCTTTTTCAACAGAGCTAAGAGGGGTTCGAAATCAATCACATTCCAACTATGCAACTGATTATTTTCGAATGGATGGTGCCAATGAAAATGAATTGGTTGTAAGAGGAAAGTCGGCAGATTATTTGGGAATCGAAGGGAAATTGAAATACGAGGCACGTGTAAAAGTAGATGCAGAAGGAGGTAAATTAATTAGAAAAGGGGCCAAGATTTATGTTGAAAATGCCAATTCGGTTACTATTTACTTTGTAGCAGCAACCAATTTCGTGAATTACAAAGATGTAAGCGCAAATCAGGAAAAACGAGTTCAGGAGTATTTAAAGGGATTAGAAAATAAAAATTTCGCCACTGTTAAAAATGCAGCTGTAAACGATTATCAACGATTGTTTAACCGTGTTCAATTAAAACTGCCAGAAACTAGCAATTCCTTTTTACCAACGGATGAGCGTATGAAGGCCATACAGACAAGCCCAGATCCTCAGATGGCTGCATTAAGCTATCAATTTGGACGATTTTTGTTGATTTCATCAAGCAGGGTTGGCACACAACCTGCAAATTTACAAGGAATTTGGAATAACAATATGAACCCTTCTTGGGATTCAAAGTACACCACCAATATTAATACTGAGATGAATTATTGGTTGGCAGAATCTGCTAATCTATCTGAATTGACGGAACCACTCTTCAAAATGATAGAAGAACTAACTGATCAAGGTACTCAAGTTGCCAAAGAACATTACGGCGCTAAAGGATGGGTTTTTCATCAGAATACAGATATATGGCGAGTAGCTGCTCCGATGGATGGTCCAACTTGGGGAACTTTTACTGTAGGAGGGGCTTGGCTAACCACGCATTTATGGGAACATTATTTGTATACCCAAGACAAAGCATTTTTAGCTAAGGTATATCCAATTTTAAAAGGCTCTGTGGAGTTTTTTATGGATTTCCTTGTAGAACATCCAACTAAAAAATGGTTGGTTACAAATCCTTCTAATTCACCGGAAAATCCACCGAAAGGAGCAGGTTATGAGTACTTTTTTGATGAAATAACAGGGTTTTATTATTTTACAACGATTACAGCCGGTGCAACCATGGATACGCAAATTTTAAAGGATTTATTTAGTTATTATACCACAGCAAGTGCTGTCTTAAACAAAGACGAATCTTTTGCTCAAAGAGTTACCGAAGCTAGAAAAAGATTGGCGCCCTCTCAAATTGGTAAAGACGGAACCCTCCAAGAGTGGTCTGAAGATTTTGAGCAATTAGAAGACAAGCATCGTCATTTTTCACATATGTATGGCTTGTATCCAGGAAATGTTTTATCCGCTAAACAAACACCCGAACTGGTAACTCCAATAAAGGCAGTGTTAGAACAGCGAGGAGATGGGGGAACTGGGTTCTCTAGGGCATGGAAAATGGCTTTATATGCAAGGCTTTCTGATGGTGATAGAGCCAACAAAATTTTTAAGGGTTATTTACAAGAACAATGTTATCTATCCTTATTTGCCAAATGCGGAACTCCCTTGCAGGTAGATGGTTCTCTAGGCATGACTGCAGCCATTTCTGAGCTATTGGTGCAATCGCACGAGGGAAGCATAGAATTATTACCTGCCTTGCCTACAGAATGGCAAACAGGAGTTTTTAATGGGGTGGTCGCTAGAGGGGCCTTTGAGTTAAATTTAGTCTGGAAAGATGCAAATATGCAGCGACTAACTGTGCTTTCGAAAGCTGGAAAAACGTGTAAAATTTCAATTAAAAAACCAGTGATGGTTTTGGTAAATGGAAAAGAAATATCGACAATTCAACAAAATGGATTTGTGGAATTCCCAACGATTGAAGGTGAAACTTATGAACTGCTATTTTAAATTAAAATTATGAATATCAAAGAGTTAAAAGAATTCATAGAAGGAGTAGATATTTATATTTTGGATCAAATTTTAAAAGAACGATACCAACAAGAAGCGATTATCTTAGATGCGGGTTGCGGAAAGGGTCGAAATTTGCGTTGGTTTTACCAAAATAACTATAAAGTTTATGGAGTGGATCATTCAGAAAGTGCAATTGAAACTGCAAAAGAAGAATACCCAAAAATGGCATTAAATTTTTCCATTCAAAATCTTGATAGCCTGAACTTTCAAAATGCATTTTTTGATCATATACTTTGCAATGCGGTTTTACATTTTGCGCAGCACAAAGCCCATTTTATACATATGTTTTCAGAGTTGATACGAGTTTTAAAACCAGGAGGTAGCCTTTTTATACGAATGGCTTCTTTAGAAGGGATAGAAGAGTATGCCATACACCAAGGGAATGGTGTTTATTTTTTGCCAGATGAAACTTATCGATTTTTGTTAAATCCGGTACTTTTGGAAGAATTACTAAACAATTACCCTATTAAACTTATTGAAGCACTTAAAACAGTAAAAGTGGCTAATTTGCGATGTATGAGTACCTTAGTATTTCAGAAAAACAACTAAACAGCACTTTAAAAGAGGGCTGTGGCATAAAAATTGATATAATTTAAATACAAAGCTATTTTAAAAACCTACACAAATGAAAACAAGTTATACTCTTTTCCTAAGTATCCTTTTTATTGGATGTGCGAGTACCCAAAATAAAAACGGAAACCTAGCGCAACAAAAGAAACTAGATAGCTGGCTCAATCAAAAAAACTTTGAAGTAATATCAACAGCAGCAAAACCGACTAGTAATATGAATTTGAATGCTGCTTTATTGGCCAACAATAGTTCTGGCAATCATGTTACATTAGTAGATAACCCTAATTATGTAAAATTTAAAGGAGATAGTATTTTTGTTCGCTTACCATATTTTGGGACAAGGACTGGAGCTGGAGGCTATGGAACTGAAAATTCAATTGCCTTTGATGGTCTTACATCCAATTATTCTTCAAAATACAATGCTAAGAAGAAGGCCCATATTATTGATTTTGAGTTTGTAACAAATAAAAGAGAGCTTTACAACTTACAACTTACTTTGTATGGTAACTTATCTACATATCTCTCATTAAATAGCAGTAATCGATCTCCTATTAGCTATACCGGCCATGTAAAAGAATTGAAGTAAAAGCTTTCCTTTAGTTTCTTGATTTTATTGCAATTAGTATCATCAGTTAAATTAAACATTTTGTAATTGAGTTCATTTCGACGAATGCATTTTAAGATATTTATTTGCATATCTTTGTCTAAACTACATTCGAACTTATGAAAAAAGCACTTTATTTCTCGTTAATTTTAGTAGCAATTGCTTCTTGTACTGCCGAAAAAACGGCTGAAAAAAGCAAAATTGATTTTGAAGGAATTACAGAATCTATAAAACCAGGTGATAATTTCTTTGAACGTGTCAATAAGCAATGGCTGGACAATGCAGTAATTGCTGATGACCAGGTTGGAGTAGGTTCTTACAGTTTCTTAAACATTCCGCAAAAGCAATTGTTAGAAAACATTTTAACAGAAGTTTCTGCGACAGCTCATGAGCAAGGAACCATAGAACAAAAAGTAGGTGATTTTTACAGTTCGGGTATGGACACCACTATCATTAATGAGCGTGGGTTCACTCCAATAAAATCAATTTTAAATGATATAGATGCTATAAAAAACATCAAAGATTTGATGAATTTTGTAGTGAGAGAAACAACTACAGGAAATACTTCTTTTATTGGTATGAGCGTGTCTCCGGACAATGAAAATAGCAGTATAAATATTTTGCATTTTAGCCAATCTGGTTTGGGTTTGCCAGATCGTGATTATTATTTTAAAACAGATGCAGCTACGGTTGCTATCCAAAATGCCTATAAAAAATATTTAGCAACCTTATTTAGCTTAACAGACACTAAGAATGCCGAAAATGGCGCTGAGGTGGTATATGCTCTTGAAAAGAAAATGGCTGAAGCACATAAAACAAGAATTGAGCGAAGAAACGTAACGGCCAACTACAATAAAATGACTGTCGCTGAAATGAATAAAAGACATGCTAATATTGGCTGGTCAAAAATGTTAGAACAATTGAAGCTTGAAGCAAGTTATGTTGACCTTAAACAGCCTGGGTATTATGATGAATTGAATAAATTATTAAAGACAGTTTCTATATCAGATTGGAAAATGTACTTAAAGGCCAATACCTTAGGGAACTACGCTTCTCTGTTAAGCAAACCTTTTGAAACCGCCAATTTTGAATATGCTAAAGCCTTAAATGGTCAATCTACCCAACAAAGTAGAGCGCAATTAATGACGCAAAATGTAGACAGACAATTGGGTTTTGCATTAGGTCAGTTGTATGTGAAGAGATATTTTAATGAAGAAGCCAAAAAGAGGGTTTTAGATTTGGTTAATAATTTGCAAAAAGCTTTCGAAAAAAGAATTGATGCATTGGATTGGATGAGTGATGTTACAAAAGAACAAGCCAAAGTGAAACTATATGCAATCACTAAAAAAATTGGATATCCAGATGTATGGAGAACGTATGACGTAGAAATTAATAGAGATACCTATTTTGAAAATGTGGTAGCCTTAAGAAAAAATAGTTATGAGTATCAAGTAAATCAATTAAACAAAGCCCCTAACAGAGATCGATGGGGAACAACACCATCTACAGTGACCGCATATTACAATCCACCTTTAAATGAAATTGTTTTCCCGGCAGGAATCTTGCAATTTCCATATTTCGATGTGACCGCAGATGATGCTGTAAATTATGGTGGTATCGGAATGGTTATTGGACATGAATTAACTCATGCTTTTGATGACCAAGGAGCTCAATTTGATAAAGATGGGAATGTTAAAAATTGGTGGACCGAAGAAGATTATACCAAATTTAAAGCTAAAACCCAACAGATGATAGATCGTTATAGTTCTTTCACTGTGTTAGATGGACAGCATTTACAAGGAGGATTAACTGTTGGAGAGAACACTGCAGATAATGGAGGAATCTCAATTGCTTATGATGCCTTTAAACTGACAGAGCAAGGAAAAGGAACTGCTAAAATTCAAGGATATACCCCAGATGAACGTTTCTTTATGTCGATTGCTAGAATTTGGCGTGTAAAGACGAGAGATGCTTATTTGCGAAATTATATTAAAACAAATTCACATTCACCACCAATTTGGCGTGTCAATGGTCCTTTAATGAATTTTACGCCATTTTACAACACCTTTGATGTACAACCAGGGGATAAAAATTACAAGACTCCAGAAGAAAGAATTAAGATTTGGTAGATTGTTTTAAACTGAACATGGGTATATTACTAAAAAGGTGATTAAAAGTGAATAAAATAAATTAATTTGTTTTTCTGTAGCTCCAAACAACTAAACCATTCATGACAAATGCAAATAGCAATGTTTTGGCTAATTGGGGTAATATTTATTAAGAGATATTTTTTTGAAAAATTATAAATTTAGTAAGGGCTCTAAAACAGCCCATACATTTTCTGCGACTATTTTTTGACCTTCAACAGTAGGGTGGATGCCATCTCCCTGATTTAAGCTAGGAATACCTCCAACATCTTTTAATAAAAAGGGAATCAGTTCCAGTTGGTTCTTTTTTGCTAATTCCGGAAAGATGGTTTTAAACTCATTGGTATAGTCTGCTCCCATATTAGGTGGTAATTGCATTCCCGCCAAGATAATTTTTGTGGCAGGATTTTTTTTAAGTACCGCATTGATAATTGCTTGTAGATTTTCTCTTGTTTCTTTTAAAGGAACACCTCTTAGACCATCGTTTGCTCCCAATTCTAAGATAAAAATGTCAATTTTTTGATTGAGCACCCAATCAATCCTATTTTTTCCACCTGCAGTGGTTTCGCCACTAACTCCAGAGTTGATGACCATATAATTTAAACCTAAAGAATCGACCTTCGCTTGAATCAGTCCTGGAAAGGCATCATTTATATCGGCTAAGCCATAGCCAGCAGTTAAACTATCTCCAAAAAAAACAATTCGTTTGCTACTAGAGGATTCCGTTGTGGTATTCTCTGTGGTAATAGGTGGTTTTTCAGAGGTAACTTCTACTTTTTTAGAACTGCTTGAATCACAAGCTAATACCCCAATAACCAATGAAAAATAACAAAATTTTAAGAAAATCTTCTTGGCACTAGACCTGTGGTTTAAAATCAATTGTTTATATTTCATTTTTAGCATTTTTTTGCAGTATTTATATTAAAAGAGCATAATGACAAAGATATTAAAGATTCATGAACTAGAGAAGACCTATACCAGTGGTTCAAAAAAATTAACAGTATTAAGTGAGATTTCATTTGAAATAGAGCAAGGAAGTATTTTTTCCATTGTAGGACCTTCTGGAAGCGGTAAAACCACCTTATTGGGTCTTTGCGCAGGTTTAGACCATCCATCTTCTGGAAGTATAGAACTTTGTGGAAGCAATTTAGAAGATTTAAATGAAGATGAACGAGCACAACTTCGCAACAAAGAAGTGGGTTTTATTTTTCAAAACTTTCAATTGTTGCCAACCCTTACAGCATTGGAAAATGTCATTGTGCCTCTTGAGTTGCAAGGGTCTAAAAATGCTGTAAAAGTAGGAATGGAACTACTAGATAGAGTTGGATTAGCAGACCGTTTCCATCATTATCCATCGCAATTATCAGGAGGTGAACAACAACGTGTTGCTCTGGCTAGAGCTTTCTCAAATAAGCCTTCCATATTGTTTGCCGATGAACCAACAGGAAACTTAGATGAAGAAACTGGGGAGAAGGTCATTCAATTGTTATTTCAATTGAATCAAGAAGCCGGAACTACCTTAGTCATTATTACCCATGATTTGGATTTAGCAAATAGAACCCAACAGATTTTAAGATTAAAAGGAGGGAAGATCATGTCTAACGAAAAAACAGCTATCCTTTAATGAATCGTTTTCCTTCTAAAACCCCAGTATCATGGCTCTTTAAAATGGCTTGGCGAGATGGAAAAGCTAGCTTTTCTAGACTTATGTTGTTCATGGCCTCAATTATTTTGGGCATTGCTGCCGTGGTATCCATTCAGTTATTTAGTGACAATTTAAAAGAAAATATTAAAAATCAGTCGAAAGCCTTAATGGGAGCTGATTTCATTATCGATAGTAGACAATTACCTTCAGAGATAGTTCAGGCAATTATTGATTCGTTAAAACCAGGTGCCTCTGAGGTAAATTTTATTTCTATGGCAGCCTTTCCTAAAAACGGAGGGACGAAATTGGTTAAAGTAAGGGCCATGGAAGGCAATTTTCCTTTTTATGGGAGTTTAGATACAGAACCAGCCAATGCAGGAGTTAACTATCAGCAATTGGGAGGTGCCTTGGTAGATGCAACCTTAATGCTACAATACAACATTAAATCTGGGGATTCGATTAAATTAGGAAACCTAACCTTTCCGATTATTGGTATTTTAAAAGCCATACCAGGGAGTACAGCGGTATCTACCTCTGTTGCCCCACCAGTATTGATCCCGATTCGTTTTATAGACCAAACCGGGCTCTTGCAAGTAGGTAGTAGAAAGGAATATCAATACTTTTTTAAAGCAGATCCAAGTGTAGATTTAGAACTTTTGGATAGGAAAATTGACCCTATTTTAGATAAGGAAAATGCAGATATCGATACACATACAAGTACCAGTGCACGATTGGGTAGAAGTTATGAAAATGTCGGTCGCTTTTTAAACTTAGCTGCCTTTATCGCCTTATTATTAGGTTGTGTAGGGATTGCTAGTTCTGTGCATATTTATATCAAAGAAAAATTAAAGAATGTAGCTGTTCTTAAATGTTTAGGGGCCACTAGAAAACAAAGTTTTGTTATTTATTTAATTCAAATTTTAGGTATTGGTGTTCTTGGAGGGATTATTGGGTCGAGTATTGGAATTGGTCTTCAATACGGATTTCCTTATATTTTAAAAGAGTTTTTACCTTTTGATGTACAAATAAGCATTAGTATTCAACCCTTGATTATTGGGATCACTCTGGGAGTGTTGATGTCGGTATTGTTTGCCTTATTACCCTTGCTAGGAACTTGGTATGTTTCGCCTTTGGAAGTGCTACGAGGCACGGATGAAGATCTAGTGAAACCTAGAAAAGCACGATTGATCACCTTCGCTACCATACTTCTTTTTGTGTTTTTATTTTCATTTTGGTTGTTAAAAAGCGCCTTTAATGGATTCGCCTTTACCGTGGGGATTTTGATTACGTTTGCCATTATGGCCTTAGTTTCAAGTCTGTTTATGAAAGCCATTAAAAAATTCTTTCCAAGCAATTGGGGCTTTACAAAGAGACAGAGTTTATTGAACTTATACCGCCCTAACAATCAGACCATGGTCTTAATATTAGCCATCGGTTTAGGAACTTTTTTAATTAGTACTTTATATTTTACCAAAGACATTTTATTGGCAAAAACATCGATAGAGAGGGGTTCAGATTCCGCCAATATTATTTTGATGGATGTGCAATCTGATCAGAAGGAGGCAGTTATCAACACGATTGTTCCAAAAGGCTTGAACCTAATTGATAACATACCGATTGTCACCATGCGCATGCATAAAATTAAGGATGATTTGGTCAATGATCTTCGCCAAGATACACTTTCTAGAGGACGAAATCGGTGGATTTTAAACCACGAATTTCGGGTAACCTATAGAGCTGATTTAATTCCTTCAGAAAAAATCATAGAAGGTACTTGGACACCTAAGGTAAAGGAAGGAGAACCTATATTAATTTCTATTGCCGACAATATTGCTAGGGATGGCAATTTAAAAATTGGTGATAAAGTAGTCTTTAATATTCAAGGGGTTTTTATGGAAACCATCATTGGAAGTATTCGTTCAGTAGATTGGGGGAGAGTTCAACTTAATTTTACGGTATTATTTCCTGCAGGCGTATTAGAATCTGCACCGCAATTTAATGTGCTAACAACTTATGTACCCAATGAGGAGCGTTCTGCTGATCTACAACGCGATTTGGTTAATAAATTCCCAAACATATCTATTATAGATTTACGTCAGATATATTCAGTGATAGAAGATATTTTAGATAAAATCTCATGGATTATTAACTTTATGGCCTTCTTTAGCATCCTTACAGGAATCATTGTCTTAATTGGTTCGGTAAGAAATAGCAAATATCAGCGTATTAAAGAGAGTGTTCTCTTGCGAACCCTTGGGGCTAAAAGCAAGCAAATTATTCAAATTACAGCCTTAGAATACGTGTATTTAGGAATGTTAGGAAGCTTGGTCGGGATTTTGCTTTCCTTATTTAGTAGTCAATTGCTGGCCTTCTTTTTGTTCAAAGAGCCCTTTGTGCCTTCTGGAGTTCCTTTCCTAGTATTTTTGCCTGGAATTACCCTATTGGTGCTAATTATTGGATTGAGTAATATCAGAACCGTGTTAAAAAGCCCACCTTTAGAGGTGTTAAGAAAGGAAGTTTAAGACAATTTTAGAAAGACACATTATAATTTATTGATAGCCCTTAACAGATTTGATTTGCTTTGGAACAATTGATATTCAGTATCAATTTCTTTCAATTGGGTTTCAATCAATTTGACTTCTCTGTAATTCACTAAAAACAAAGAGCTTTCTCCTAAACTGAACTTGCGTTCCTCACTTTTAACGAGCTGTTTATAATCATTGACAATGGCCAATAACATATTGTACTGTGTGGTATAAGACTCCATCTCTTTGATGGTGCTTTCTACCTTATTTTTTAAGCTGAGCTGTGTAGACAAAATGGTAAAATCAATATCTTGTAATTTCAACTTCGCCAATTTTAAATCAGCTCTTTCTTTTCTTAAAAACAAAGGAAAACTAAGACTTAGCCCACTTTTAAAATTAGCAGCATTTAAATAGCTTGTATTGCCTAAATCTGTTGTTAAAAAATTGTACTGTAGATCGACAGTAGGCAATAGGTTGTTCATTTTTAATTGCCTTTCGATATTTAAGCTCTCTTTTTTTAAGCGAAGTTCTTGCAATTTAGGATGATTTGAAATAAGGTCTTCAGAACTATTTAATAAAGAGCTATTCAACACCAAGTCAATTTGTTGCAGCGTATTTGAATCGGGGATGGTATTTTCTTCTAATTCTAAAGGTAGACTGCTGTCCAACCAAAGATAATTTGAAAGCTCAAGGCTAGATTTTATATAGCCAAGTTTTGCCTTTTCCAACTCTAAAGCACAATTTTTTATATTGATACTGGCCTCAAGGGTATCAATAGCGGGTTTATCACCTGCTGCAAATCTCGCCTTTACATTGTTCAAACGAATGCGCGCATTTTTAACATAGTCTTCATAAATTTGTTTCGACTGATAGTTTTTTAACCAGTTAAAGTAACGGTCTATCGCCATATAAAGAATCTCATTAACGAGCACGGCTTGCTTTGCTTGTGCTTGTTGGGTGTATAGCTTTGCTTGTCGTAAGGTTGCCATACGTTCATTAATAAGCAAGTTTTTAGCAAGCGAAGCCGAAACACCCACACTATATAGCCCGTTCTCAGGGGTATTAAATTCTGGGTTTAAGTAGGTCCCGTCATTGTTTTCATAGTTTGCCTTTAATTCAATTCCATACCAGGTTGGAATTTTAAACGTACTATTCAGCTTTTCGTAATAGTCGGTATTCTTGAATTTTTTTCGGCTGTAATCCACTTCTAATTTTGGATCAAAGGCACCTCTAGCTTTCAGAAGCTTAATTTCTCCTTCGGAAGAAATTAGACGCGCTTGTTTTACGATGGGATGATAGTTCTTAACATAACCCAAATATTCCTGTAAACTAAGCACGGTATTGCTTTCTTGAGCGAATCCATGAAAAACTGTCAATAAGAAAATGGTGAAAATTAATTTTTTCATTTTGCTTTTGCTTTTGATATTTCTGCGTTTGAATTCGGCTGATAAAAGTTAGGAGGGAAGCTGTTTATTTGACGCCACAGTTCAAACCAGATAGGAACATTCTCTAACAAGGCGATGGTTTTAGCTCCGGATCCCACACGAATCGCTTCTGGCCACTGTACATCAGTACTGTTTGGCTTTAACAATACGCGATACATACCATTAGCACTGATAAAATTTTCAATAGCTACAATTTTAGCTCCATAGGTACCGTAAGATACATTGGGCCATCCACTAAATATAATAGCAGGCCAGCCATCAAACTGTACACGCACTTCCTCACCAATATGAATCAAAGGCAAATCGATTGGTTTTACAAACATTTCTACAGCCAATTCATAATTAGCGGGCATAATACCTACCAATTCTTCACCTTCCTTAAAGGTTTCACCAACCCCTGATTTTATAGCCTTATTAATATAGCCATCTTGAGGAGCCGTCACATACAATAAGCTGCTTCGCTTGGTATAGTTGGCAAAACTCGTTTCAAGCTTCGATAA
>CBFHUV010000061.1:0-12862 GCA_965659055.1 Polaribacter sp. | reverse complement strand
AGAAAAAACCCGTTTGATTTACTCAAACGGGTTTAAAATATATGTTGAATTTATTCAATACATTTTCAGTTCGCTTGAGTGCAAATATGAAAATGATGATGATGGAATTGAATAAAGCTCATGTCTTTGTTTTTATTTCTGCTGCAAATATTTCGAATTTAAATTGAATCCTGCAACAGAAAAATGAATTATTTTATTCGAAAGCTTGAAAACACACCCTTATGGTCTGAAGGCCAGGGAGTGTCTGCAGCTAAAAACACATCCCCTTCAACCCCGTTACTTGTTAATGTATTCCTTATATAATACATTTTAGAGCCCACTATCGCTGCTTTTTCTATTGCAATCTCTTTGCCTTTGTAATATATAAAATCAATGCGATCACGTTCATCAGCTTTGGGAGCCCAGCTTGTACTTCCTTCTTTGCTATGAGGAGATGGCCATGTAAAACCAGGGTTTTTAACAACATTTGGATATTTGTTTCTGTAGGCATCTACAAAATTATTAGCGTACAACATTTTGCTGTTTTGCCAATTAATAACCAAGCCTTGATGGTCAAACAAATCTTTAGTGTTTTTTTGCCAATCTAAATGTGAAGGCTCATTAAAATCACCCATCAAAAAAGTAGGTATTTCAACATTTTTAATGGTATTTAAATAATCTTTCAATTGCTCATCGCGCTGTGAAGCCAAATTATAGGCTAAAATACTGTCAAGATCGGTGATTGGGTTTAGATTTCCATTGGCATCGCTAATCATATCCCAATTTGGGTTCCCTCCATAATAACCTCGAGGTAAATAACAAGCATATTGGGTGTAATCTAGATGTGCCACAGCAACTGCAATGGATGTATTGGCTAAGACTAGCTCAAAATTAGCAATGCTTCCTTTTCCTGTTAAAACTCCTTTAGAAATTGGGTATTTACTTAATAAGGCAATATCACCACCTACATAGCCTCTGTGATAGCTTAGGCCTTCTTTTAAAAGCGCCACTTGTATTTTATAGGTCCAATCACCTTCATAATTTCTTACTTCGGTAAAACCAATAATATCGGGACTCAGTTGTAGTATAACATTTTTTATTTCCTCAAATCCATCAACAGATTTAGTACCTTCATGAAAGGTATTAAAGGTAAGCATAGTTATGGGTTCTTTTTTTGAACACGCGGACAATACCAAAAATAAAAGGCTTAAAATTCCAATCTTAAGTTTCATAGAGTCTCTTTTTATGAATCAGTTGTAAAAATACTTCTTTAAACAAAAAGAGCTGCAAAATTTGCAGCTCTTTTCAATATTTAGATTTTTCAAACAATTATGCTCTAAAATTAATCTTACGCATACGCAAGCTCTCTGGAGTTACCTCTAAGTATTCATCTCCTTTGATATACTCCATACATTCCTCTAAAGAAAAGTCTGTTTTTGGAGCAATTTTCATCGCCTCATCGGTTCCAGATTTACGCATGTTAGTTAATTGTTTTCCTTTGACTAAATTCACTCCCATGTCTTCTGACTTAGAGTTTTCTCCAACTACCTGTCCTACATAAATTTCTTGGTTGATGTCAATAAAGAAACGCCCTCTGTCTTGCAATCTGTCAATGGCATAAGCTGTCGCTTTTCCAGCAGCAGAAGAAACAATAGCGCCTTTAATATCCTCCGCAAATTCACCTTTATAAGGTCCGTATTCACTAAAACGATGGTTGATAATTGCAGTACCTGCAGTCGCTGTTAAAATTTTATTACGTAATCCGATCAATCCTCTTGATGGAATGGTAAATTCTAAGTGTTGTAAATCACCTTTAGGCTCCATGATCAATAAGTCTCCCTTTCTCAATGAAACCAAGTTGATCGCTTTAGAAGCTACATCTTCTGGTACGTCAATTGACAAAGTTTCATAAGGCTCTGATTTTACACCGTCTATATCTTTTAAAATTACTTGTGGACGCCCCACTTGCAATTCATATCCTTCTCTGCGCATGGTTTCAATTAAAACTGATAAGTGCAAAACTCCACGTCCAAAAACGTTGAATTTATCTTCACTATCTGTTGTTTCAACCTTTAAAGCTAAGTTTTTCTCTAATTCTTTGAACAAACGATCACGTAAATGACGAGAGGTCACAAATTTTCCTTCTTTACCAAAGAAAGGTGAATTGTTAATCGTAAACAACATACTCATGGTCGGCTGATCTACTTCAATTCTCTTCAATGCTTCAGGGTTTTCCATATCAGCAATGGTATCTCCGATTTCAAAATCTTCAATTCCAGTAATCGCACAAATATCTCCAGATCTCACTTTAGAGGCTTTAGCTTTCCCCATTCCAACAAACACATGCAATTCTTTAATTCTAACTTTTTTGAAAGTACCATCTCTTTTACAAAGCATATAATCTTTGTTCTCTTCCAAGTCTCCTCGATACACACGGCCAATAGCAATTCTACCTGTAAAAGCAGAAAAATCTAGTGAAGTAATTTGCATTTGTGGTGAACCTTCTCTGTAAGGTGCTTCTGGGATTGATTCAATAACAGCATCTAACAAGTCTAAAATATTGTCTTTAGGCTCTTTCCAATCTGTACTCATCCAACCGTTCTTTGCAGAACCGTATATGGTTACAAAATCTAATTGCTCTTCCGAAGCTTCTAAAGCGAACATCAAATCGAATACCTTTTCGTGTACCAAATCTGGTGTACAGTTTTCTTTATCTACTTTATTTACTACCACAATTGGAGTTAAACCCAATTCAATAGCTTTTCCTAATACAAATCGAGTTTGAGGCATTGGTCCTTCAAAAGCATCTACCAATAACAATACCCCATCAGCCATTTTTAACACACGCTCTACTTCACCACCAAAATCGGCGTGACCAGGAGTGTCAATTACGTTGATTTTTACATCCTTGTAATTTACAGATACGTTTTTAGATAAAATTGTGATTCCTCTTTCACGCTCTAAATCATTGTTGTCCAACAACAAATCTGTACGTTCTTTACGGTCATCTAAAATTTTGGCTTGATCGATAATCTTATCAACCAAGGTAGTTTTACCGTGATCGACGTGAGCTATAATAGCGATATTTCTAATTGATTGCATAGGTGCTTATTTTGAAGCTGCAAAAGTAGTGTATTATTCTCTAATTTTTGCGTTTTTAATTTGCTAATTAAAAAATAGTAAAATTAATAAGCTTCTATCCTGTAAAAAAGGGGTAGATAAACTTCTAAAACACTTAAAACTAAAGGGTTATTCGTTTAATTTTTTATCATCTTCGCGAAATGCACTTGGAAGTATTTCTGGAATTAATTTGATCAACAAGGGCAATAAAAGGGCTCCTCCAGGCAACATAAAAACGGCGATTGAAGGAATACTTTTACAAATATCTAACAATTGCTCTTTTACCTTGATGCGCTCTTCTTCAGTAAGTTTTTGGTGGGTAGATTTTCTTAATAAGACAACAAGTTCTTTGCTTTCTTGAATTTCTTTGGCAAGTCGCTTCTTATTTTTTCGTATACTTTCTTTAATTTCTGCTACCGCTGTGCTCACAAGGTTTTTCTTCTTTGTTTTTCTGTTTTAATCAAATTTAACTCTCTGCTTGTCTGACCTGCAACAGATGTATTTTCTTCTGCTCTTCGAATTAAATAAGGCATCACATCTCTTACCGGTCCAAAAGGTAAGTATTTAGCAACATTATAACCTTCATTTGCCAAGTTAAAACTGATATTATCACTCATACCATACAACTGACCAAACCAAAGACGTTTGTCACCATTTTCTATCTTGTGCTTTGCCGCAAGTTCCATTAACATATAAGAACTTAACTCATTATGTGTTCCTGCAAACAATGCCATATTTGGATGCTCCATCATAAATTCAATGGCTGCATTATAATTATCATCTGTCGCTTTTTTATCAATACAAATAGGTGAATCATACCCTTTATCTTCTGCTCTGGCGCGTTCCTTTTCCATATAGGCACCACGAACAACTTTCATTCCAATATGAAAACCTTTTTGATGTGCTTTTTGGTGCAGCCCTTTTAAATAATCCAAACGATCATGTCTATACATTTGAAGTGTATTAAAAACTATGGCTTTTTGGGTATTGTATTGTTCCATCAACTCTTCAATTAATAAATCTGCTGCTCCTTGCATCCAGCTTTCTTCAGCATCAATTAGTAATGGAATATCACTTGCTACAGCTGCCTTACAAACTGCATGATAACGTTCTACTACCCTTAGCCATTCTGACTTTTCTTCAGTGCTTAAGGATTTTCCTTCAGTTAATTTTTGGTACAAGGCGAAACGACCAAAGCCAGTTGGTTTAAAAACTGCAAAAGGGATTGCTTTGTTTTCGGTTCCAAAATCAATGGTTTTTAAGGTTTTCTCCAAGGCCAAATCAAACTGTTCTTCTGTTTCTTTTCCTTCGACCGAATAATCTAAAATTGAATACACATTTTTTGTGTACATGCTTTCTATGTTAGGTAAACAATCTTCTTCGGTTACACCTCCACAAAAATGATCAAAAACGGTAGACCTAATCAAACCTTCTACAGGAAGATGTGCCTTCAAAGCAAAATTTGTAACCGCAGTTCCAATTCGAACCATTGGCTGACTTTGAATCATTTTAAATAAAAAATGTGCACGCTCTAATTGAGAATCTGATTTCAATGCAAAAGCAACTTCGGTGTTGTTAAAAAGTTTCATAAAGATACCGTTCAAAAAAAATTAATGGCGACAAAGATAGGTACAAAGCTTAAATAATTCAATATTTTCTATGTATTTTGCACAGATATAAATCACCTAATGAAATCAATACAATCAAGCACTTATTTAGTTCATTTTCAAGAACTTGCATATAAAAAATTAGAGACATTAATTCAGGAGAAAAAGTATTCATCCCTCTTTATTCTAGTAGATGAAAATACCATGGATTGCTGCTACCCAAAATTTATAGCCAATTTAAGCACTGAGCTACCCATTGAACTGATAGAAATAGAGGCTGGAGAAGTACATAAAAATTTAGAAACCTGCATAGGAGTATGGAATGCTTTAACAGAATTAAATGCAGATCGTTATAGTTTGATAATTACCTTAGGAGGTGGCGTTATTACAGACCTTGGAGGTTTTGTTGCCGCTACTTATAAAAGGGGAATTGATTTTGTCAATGTCCCAACAACGCTATTAAGCATGGTAGATGCCTCTGTTGGCGGAAAAACAGGGGTAGATTTAGGAGTACTTAAAAATCAAATTGGGCTCTTTGCAAATCCGCAAATGGTCTTAGTTGACTTTGAATATTTAAACACAGTAAGTCCGAGAGAGATTCGTTCTGGAACTGCAGAGATTATAAAATATGGACTCACTTATTCTAAGGGCTTGTATGAACAAATAAAAAGCAATAACAACTTAGATATTACGCAATTAATTCAACAATCGATTGCAATAAAAAACGAAGTTGTTTTAAAAGACCCCAAAGAAAAAAACTTACGAAAAATTTTAAACTTTGGTCATACCATAGGACATGCTATTGAATCCAATTTTTTAGAATCCAAAGAAAAAGAAAACCTTACTCATGGAGAAGCTATTGCTATTGGTATGGTTTGCGAAACTTATATTTCAAACAAATTAATTGGCTTTCCAAAGACTGAGTTGGAAGCGATTAAAAAAATGATTTTAGAAATTTACGGACAAACCCCTATAGAAACAAACTACTATACCGCCATAATTGACTTGTTAAAACACGACAAAAAGAACCACAAGGGTCAAGTAAATTTTGTTTTACTGAAGAGCTTAGAGCATTGTCAAATTGATTGTAAAGTTCCAGAAGAACTTATTATTGAAAGTTTAAACTTTTACAACAATTAGACTTTGACGCGAAGTGAGTCATAAATTTCCTCGTAAATAGGTAATATGTTTTTAAGGGAAAATCGCTTTGCATGTGCTTTCGCATTGCTTTTAAAAAGCGCTAAAGTTTCATCATTTTTTAAAATGCTTTCTGTGTTTTTAGCCATGTCTTTAAAATCACCAATACCACTTAAAAAACCAGTTACTCCATGAACATTTACTTCGGGCAAACCTCCTGTATTTGTAGAAATCACAGCGGTTTCCGCTGCCATTGCTTCTAGCGCAGCCAAACCAAAACTTTCAGTTTCTGAAGGCAATAAAAATACATCTGTATAACAAAGTATCTTATCAACCTCATTGCTATTTCCCAAGAAAAGAATTTTGTCATAAACCCCCAAACGTTTCGCTAACAATTCTGCATTCCAACGTTCCGGACCATCTCCAACCATTAACAATTTAGCAGGAATGGTTCTCTGAACTATTTCAAATATTTTAATAACATCTTGGGTTCTTTTCACAGGCCTAAAGTTACTCACGTGACTTAAGATTCGTTCTTCCGGACTGGCCAATGCAGCTCTTTGGCATTCTGCCTCGCTCTGTTTTGTATATTTATCGACATCGATAAAGTTGTGAACTACTTTTATTTCGTTGCTAATATCAAACAAACGCAGGGTGTCCTCTTTTAAGCTTTTAGAAACGGCAGTCACCGCATCAGAATGATTAATACTGAAAGCGACAGCTGTCTTATAACTCGGATGACTACCTACAAGGGTTATATCTGTACCATGCAAAGTAGTGACCACCTTAATGTCAATTCCTTTTTCTTTTAACATCTGCTTCGCCATATAAGCGGCATAAGCATGAGGAATGGCATAGTGTACATGTAAAACCTCTAATTGATGTTTTTCCACCACCTCTACCAGTCTTGTTGACAAAGCCAACTCATAAGGTTGATATTGAAATAAGGGATACTCTTCCATCATTACTTCGTGAAAGTGAAGATTATGAGAGATAAAATCTAAACGAACCGGCTGATTATAGGTTATAAAATGAACTTCATGGCCATGATCTGCTAAAGCCATTCCTAATTCTGTTGCAACTACCCCACTACCACCAAAGGTTGGATAACATACGATTCCTATTCTCATAATTCGTTTTTCTTTATTCAATCTGACGTAAAGATACTTTTTTACTTACAGTTGTTTTTTATTCAAGTGATATTTATTCATAAAAAAATCCCACACAATGTGTAGGATTCATTTTATATAAAAATAAACTGATAAAGTTCAGTTTTAATAATCTCCTAAAGTTTCAGGATTTTGTGCTAAGGCTTCTTCTAATTGAGCTTCATTTGGTGCTTTTCCATGCCAAGCATGGGTATGCATCATAAAATCTACTCCATTCCCCATTTCTGTATATAATAAGACACAAACTGGCTTTCCTTTACCTGTTCTTGCTTTGGCATCAGCCATTCCTTCTAAAATTGCCTTCATGGAATTTCCTTCCACAATTTCGAGAACATCCCAACCAAAAGCCTCAAATTTAGCCTTGATGCTTCCCAATGGCAATACATCGTCTGTAGCTCCATCAATTTGCTTTCCGTTTACATCTATCGTCGAAATGAGATTATCTACTTTTTTAGCCGACGCATACATTGCAGACTCCCAAATCTGACCTTCTTGCAATTCACCATCACCGTGCAAGGTATAGACTAAATGTGTGTCCTTATTTAATTTCTTAGCTTGTGCTGCTCCGATCCCAACACTCATTCCTTGTCCTAAGGATCCAGAAGCAATTCTAATCCCTTCCAAACCTTCATGTGTTGTAGGATGCCCTTGTAAACGAGAATTCAACTTTCTAAAAGTAGCTAACTCTTCTGTAGGAAAAAAGCCTGTATGTGCTAAAACACTATAAAAAACAGGAGAAATATGACCATTGGATAAGAAGAAAAGATCTTCATTTTTTCCATCCATGGTAAATTCGGTAGAATACTGCATGATTTCTTGGTACAAAGCTGTAATAAACTCAGCACAGCCCAATGAACCTCCTGGATGACCAGAATTAACGGCATGAACCATGCGTAAAATATCTCTTCGTACTTGTTGGGTAAAAACCTCTAATCGTTGAATTGTTGTAGACATGAAAGTTGTGTTAGTAGCAGACAAAAGTAATCCATTCTTAAGGATTTCACAAAGTCCTTTTTCAATTTTATTAACAATTAAATACACAAAAAGGAAAATACAATAAGGGCTCCTATTCCTTAGCGTTTTTTCCAAAAAATCAATTTTCCCATTTCGATTTTATCTGATATTGGTAAGAGCCCTTTTTTAAGAAGTTCAAATAAAGCGAAGAAAAGATTCACGTACAATGAGTGTATACCTAAATTCATGAATTTGGGCATTAAAACTGGTTTCTGAGGGGTATATTTTTATGGAAAGTCAACGAAATATTGTTAAAAACTGTACTTTTAAACACCCTAAATAATTTTCTATGAAAAAGCATGATTTTCTTAGACTCCTTTTTGTTTTATGTTGTGCGCTAAACAGCAGTGTCCTTTTGGGTCAAAAAAAGACCGAGCCAAAGGATAGTCTGGCTAAATATAGTTACCAAGAAATACAAGATAGATATTATGCATACCAATCAGATTCAATTAAAGCCATTGCCTATGCAAAAGCTTTTATTAGAAAAGGGCTACTTGAAATAGATACTTTAAACATAGCTAGTGGTTATTTTTTATTAAGCGATATTACAGGTAATTCAAAATACTTTGTAGACTATTGGAGTCAAATTATCACCAGTCTAAAATCTAAAAAAAATAAAAAATACCCAGCGTTGTCATATTTAAAACTTGGTGATTTTTATTACACAAAAGGAAAATACGATTTAGCTGTAAGTAAATACATAAAAGCAGAAGAATTTGGAGAAAAAAATAATAACGATAGTATTAAATTCATTGCCATTCAAAGGTTAGGAATGTTAAAATCTATTAATGGAGATGAAAAAATTGCCTTAAATTTATTCAAACAAGTTTATAATTATTTTAACGGAAAGACTTTAAAAGAAAAGCATACTTACAACTACGAATCCTTATTACTAAATATAACAATTCTATTTATTAAAATAAAACAATATGACTCTGCATACTATTATAATGATTTGGCTTATAAATTAAGTTTAAAATTAAAAGATACAAGCGTAATTGGATATCCTATTCTTTGTAATGGAAAAATTGACTTATTGAACAAAGATTATTTTAACGCTATAAGTAATTTTAAAAAATCTCTACCTTATTTAATTATTGAACAAAATTATGCTTCTATTTCTGATTGTTATAGATATCTAAATGAATCATATGAAAAAATTGGAGATCAAGATTTAGCTATTTCCTATGCCTTAAAGATTGATTCCCTATTCATAAAACACAAATATTTCTATGCTAGCCAAAAACCTGCCTATAAAAGTTTGATTGAATATTACAGAGAACAAAACAACGATCAAAAAGAACTCGAATACACTAACAAATACCTTGCAGTAGATAGTGTATTAACCGCCAGAGCCATTAAAGTAAATAAAAACCTAACCGCCAATTACGACATTCCAAAAATGCTGGAAGAGCGGAAAGTCTTATTAGAACGTTTGGAGATAAAACTATCAAGCTCAAAACAATGGTTAATAGGTTTGGGAGTTGCAAGTCTAATTTTAATATTGTTTTTAGTTTCGCAGGCGCAGAAAAAGAAAATGTACAAACAGCGGTTTTTAGAATTGCTACACAAAGAAAAAGATAACCAATACAATACGGAAGAAAGTGAAATTCAATACGAAACCAATCTTCCTGAGGAGGTGGTTTCTGACATATTGAAAAGCTTGGAACTGTTTGAAAACAAGCAGGATTTTCTCTCTAATAAAATTTCTTTACCAAATCTGGCAAAAAGCTTTCATACCAATTCTAACTATTTATCGAAGGTTATCAATCATCATAAAAATCAATCGTATAGCAATTATATCAACAAACTTCGAATTAATTATGCTGTGGAGCGTCTTAAAACCGATACGGTTTTTCGAAAGTATACGTTGAAAGCTATTGGTGAAGAAATTGGATTTAAAAATACAGAGTCCTTTACCAATGCCTTTTATAAATTTACAGGTATTAAAGCATCCTATTTTATTACAGAACTAGAAAATCACTAATTAGGTTTTTTGTTCCTTCTTTTTAGCTGCAGGAAACAACACATTATTTAGAATAAGGCGATAGCCCGGTGAATTTGGATGCAAATCCAGTTCAGTCTTAGGGTCCCCTACTCGATGCTGATAGTCTTCTGGATCATGTCCTCCATAAAAAGTAAACATCCCCTTTCCTTTGGTTCCATGAATATAACGGGCCTCTCGATTCGTTTTATTCTCTGCCATAATCAAAACGGTTGCTTTGATAACATTGGGGTCAAATGAGGTGGTTTGCCCCATAAATCCTTTTACCAGCTGGGTGTGATTCTGTGTTAACATAGTAGGTACTTGGTCCCATTTTGCAGAGTATTTTTGCAAAGTAAAATAATCCGAAGTTTTTGGAATACGTCGCTTTGAGGTCATATCTATGCTTGAAAACTCATAGGTCGCAGGATTTCTAATAAGCGTATAATTTTCAAAAGCAAAAGTATTGTTGAAATTTAATTTTGATTGATAATTGGGTTCAGAAGCATCACCATCAAACATGCTTTCTGCAATGTCTACTCCTTCGGCAGAAAGTGCGATGTCAAAACTATCTGTAGCAGAACACATTGCAAACATAAAACCTCCCCCATACACAAAGTCTCTAATTTTTTTAGAAACCGCTAATTTTTCTTGGGAGACTTTATCATAGCCCAACTTTTTTGCCAAAGCTTCTGCTGCTATTTTCCCTTCAATATACCAGGGTGCCGTTCTGAAGGCTCCATAAAATCGACCGTATTGTCCAGTAAAATCTTCATGATGCAAATGCAACCATTCATATTTTACCAGTTGATCAGACAATACTTCTTCATCATAAACCACATCGAAAGGTATTTCTGCATAGTCCAATACCATGGTAACTGCATCATCCCAAGGCATTTTATCTTTTGGAGAATAGACGGCAATTTTAGGTGCTTTTTCTAAGGTTACAGCCTCTTGATTTTTAGATGGAGAGGCTATTTCTTGAAGAATCAATTGAGCTTTTGCATCTGAAATTATTTGGTAAGAAACACCTCTAATTTGACTTTCCTTTTCGAGTACCGCATTGTGCTCTATTAAAAAAGCCCCGCCGTCATAATTGAGTAACCATTTTGCTTTAATTCCTTTTTGCAAGGCAAAGAAAACAATTCCGTAGGCTTTTAAATGATTCTTTTGATTGTCTGCACTCATTGGTATGTATAAAAAAGAAGCCCAAAGTGAGTTTGAGCTTAACATAAAGACCAATATGTAAATTAGTTTTTTCAATATTTTTTATTGAGAATTTTTAGAAAGGCATCATATCATCATCGTCATCAGAACCAAAGGCATCTTTAGGACTGCTAAATTGATCTGGTGTCACATTCATTTTTGACTGAAACTCACTGCTAAAACCATCATCAAGGTCGGAGAATTTTGCCAAATGTCCGGTAAATTTTAAACGAATATTTTCCAAACCACCATTACGGTGCTTAGCGACTATAAACTCACCCTGTCCTTCACATGAGGTATGCTCATCATCATCCCATTCTGTAACACCATAATATTCTGGTCGGAAAATAAAGGATACGATATCAGCATCTTGTTCTATGGCTCCAGATTCACGTAAATCTGATAGCAATGGACGTTTGCTTCCTCCACGAGTCTCAACTGCACGCGACAATTGAGATAAGGCGATTACAGGTACACTTAATTCTTTTGCAAGGGCTTTAAGGTTTCTCGAAATGGTCGAAATTTCTTGTTCACGATTTCCACCACCCTTTCCAGAACCACCTGCTGTCATTAATTGCAAATAATCAATGATAATAATCTTAACTCCATGTTGTGAGACCAAACGACGTGCTTTTGCTCGTAAATCAAATATGGATAAGGAAGGCGTATCATCTATATAAATAGGAGCATCGGATAACTTTTTCACTTTTACGTTGAGCTGCTCCCACTCATGTGCTTCTAAATTTCCTTTTCTCAGTTTTTCGGAGGTTAGACCGGTTTCAGAAGATATCATACGTGTAATAAGCTGAACGGATGACATCTCTAAGGAGAATAAAGCGACTGCATGGTTAAAATCAATGGCCATATTTTTAGCCATGGAAATTACAAAGGCTGTTTTTCCCATACCAGGTCTGGCTGCTATAATAATTAAATCAGAGGGTTGCCAACCCGAAGTTAGGGCATCCAATTTTGTAAAACCTGTTGCCAAACCACTCATTCCTTCTTGATTGGAAATGTCTTGAATCTTTTTTAAGGCTTGCTTTACCAGGTCTCCTGCATCTTCTGATCCCTTTTTAAGATTGCCTTGAGTGACTTCAAAAAGTTTTGCTTCGGCCTCATCTAACAAATCAAAAACATCCATGGTTTCATCATAGGCGCTTTCGATAATATCACTAGAAATGGAAATTAATTTTCGCTGAATAAATTTTTGTAAAATGATTCGAGCATGGTACTCAATATGTGCTGAAGAAGCTACTTTTTGGGTTAAATTAATTAAATAAAAATCTCCCCCAACAACATCTAGTTTTCCGTCTTTCCGCAATTGAGCAGAAACTGTCAGTAAATCTGTTGGTTCAGAGTTTTGAAATAAAGTATATATGGCTGCGTAAATTTCTTGATGTCTTTTATCATAAAATGCATCTGAATGAAGAATGTCAATGACATCGTCAATACCCTTTTTGTCAATCATCATCGCCCCTAAAACTGCTACTTCAAAGTCCAACGCTTGAGGGGGTAATTTTCCTTTTTCCAAGCCTATAATTCTGGCTTTATCTATCCTTTTCCCAGGTATAAATTTAGTTTCTTCCATGAACGCAAATGTAGTTTTTTAGGTTGATACTATCCACACTGTTTTTTATTTTCTTTAT
>CBFHUV010000060.1:0-13306 GCA_965659055.1 Polaribacter sp. | reverse complement strand
GCAATGGCATTATCAGGAATTCTGATTCCTACAGTTTTTTTCTTTTTAAAATCTTTTGGCAACGAAGTACTTCCTGGTAAAATGAAAGTATAAGGCCCTGGCAAGGCTCTTTTTAAAATTTTAAAGGTAGCGGTATCAATTTGCTTTACATAGTCAGAAAGATGGCTTAAATCATTGCAAACAAAAGAAAAGTTAGCTTTTTCTAATTTTATTTTTTTAATCTTAGCAACTCGTTCCATGGCTTTACTATTTGTAATATCGCATCCCAGACCATAAACAGTATCTGTAGGATAAATAATTAGGCCGCCATTTTGAAGGACTTTAACCACCTTCGCAATTTCCTTTGGATTTGGATTCTCCTTATAAATTTTAATAAATTCTGCCATAATCAAAAGTATAGTGGCTCAAAGTTACTAAAAAAGCTCAATTGAGTTCCAATTGAGCTTTGTTTTTATAGTGTATGAAGTACTTTTACTTTTCTACCAATCGAAAGCCTTCTCCATGAATATTCAAAATTTCTACGTTCTCATCTTCTTTTAGATATTTACGCAATTTTGCAATATATACATCCATACTTCTAGAAGTAAAATAGTTGTCATCTCTCCAGATTTTGGTTAAGGCCAATTCTCTTGGCATTAAATCATTTTTGTGCACTGCTAACATTCTAAGCAGTTTACTTTCTTTTGGAGATAATTTAATAGCCTCGTTTCCTTTGATTGACAAATGTCTCAATTTTGAATTGAAAAAGAATTTTCCAATTTGGAATTCAAACTCATCAGACTCTTTACTTTGGTCCGACTCTTTTCTTTGTAATATGGCCTTAATTTTAAACAAAAGCACTTCAGAATCAAAAGGCTTGTTCAAATAATCATCCGCACCTGCTTGATACCCCTTCAATACATCTTCTTTCATTGTTTTCGCAGTTAAAAAGATAATTGGCACTTCTTTATTGGTAGATCGGATGTCTGCAGCCAATGAAAATCCATCTTTTCTTGGCATCATTACATCTAAAATACACAAATCAAATTCACCGTTCTTAAAGGCAATAAGCCCCTCTATTCCGTCTTTAGCATGTGTGATGTTATAATCGTGTAATGCTAAATAATCTTTTAAGATGGTACCAAAATTTGGATCATCTTCTACTAATAATATTTTCTTGCTTCCCATACTTATTGATTTTTTAAACTAATGGTAATTTTACTGTAAATAAACTTCCTTTTCCTTTTTCACTTTGCACCATAACTGTTCCATGGTGGTTTTCTACAATTTCTTTAACATAAGCCAATCCTAGACCATGGCCTTTTACATTGTGAATATTTCCTTTGTGTTCTCTATAGAACTTATTGAATGCATATTTTTGAGCATTTTTGCTCATTCCAATTCCTTCGTCTTTAATTTTAAGGATAAAATACTTAGAAGTGCTCTCTGTAAACACATCAATTTTGGGGGTCTCTTCAGAATATTTCAATGCATTTTCTAACATATTCACAACTACATTGGTTAAATGCAATTGATTGCCATAAACTTCCGATTGTAGCGCCTCTATATGACAATTGATACTCCCTCCTTTATCATCGATTAGCAAACTCACATGAGATATCGCATCTTCTATTATGTCGTGCATATCAGTAGCTACCTTACTAATTTCTAGCTGATTCTTTTCTAATCTAGAAATTCTCAACACATTTTCTACTTGTCCATGCATCCGTTTATTCTCCTCTCGAATCATATTTGCATAACGAATAACCTTTTCATTATCGTTGATGATTTTAGGGTTTTTAATTGCATCTAAAGCCAAGTTTATCGTGGCGATAGGAGTTTTAAACTCATGGGTCATATTGTTGATGAAATCTGATTTAATTTCAGATATCTTTTTTTGTCTTACCAATTGATAAAGGGAACTAGAAAAGGCAACAATAATGATGAAAATAAAAAATACAGACAACAGTAAAATATCTGAAATATCAGACAAAATATGTTCTTTCTGATCTGGAAAGGTTACAAAAATTGTAAAAGCAGTATCTCCTGTTTCATCCATAAACAAAGGATAACCAATACTATTGGCCTTGTCTATGGTATAATATCCCGATTTTAAATTTGTTAAAAATCCATCTCTACTATAAACTCCGTATTTAAAATCTATATTGATATTTCTTTTTACAAATTCATCCTTTAAGGTAGTGTTTAATTCTCTATTATTGACTCGTTGATTGATTGGAGTCAAGGATTTAAACTCTCGAAAAACATTTCGCATCCACGATTCTTCAACTTCTGGATAGCGCTTTATATTGGTGTATTTAATTTCGTTATTCTTATTTGAAAAATCAGAATCCCCTGAAAATTTATTGTTTGTAGTAATATCGACTCTAGCTGTTACCTTTTTAAAATAAATAGAAGAGGAATCTTTAGCTAAAAAATCTACAGGTGCCTTAATTACCTCTTCAATAATGGTTTGACCATAAGAAAGAATTTGCTTCCCTGTTGTATCAATCTGCTGCAATATAATATTTCTAATTTCGGTGCTATTGATATCTTTAGCAGCTTCAAGAATTGGTGTGTATTTGCGCTGAAACTCTGAAAACTCCTTTTCGTTAACGCGCTCAACTGCTCTGGCGAGAGATAACTTAACATCATTCTTAAATTGATCGCGCTTGGTTTGGACGGCATTGTTAATCCAATATACTTGAACTGTGACAATTCCAACCAAGGAAACCGTCATCAAAACAACAATTAGAAAAAACATTTTTTTACCCATTCCTCAAAAGTATAGGATTTGGCTGTTTAATTTAACGTTTTTAACGAAAATTAACACAAATACCTCATTTATAAGATTATTTTAAGAAAAGTAGTGAATTAATCTAATTTGAAACTGGCTTATTTGTTAATTTTTTGTGAATACTTACAATTTGATTTTGAACTGATTTCAAATCATTGTTTTCAATTATATAATGAGCTTGAATCTCTTTTTTAGCATCGAACCATTGGCTGTTCATTCTAGCGAGAACCTGTTCTTTACTAACATTGTCTCTTTTCATAACTCGCGCAATTCGATTTTCTGCAGTTGCTTTTATAAAAATGACAAAATCACACAAAATCTCACTGTGGTTTTCAAACAAGATGGCATTTTCATATAAAATGTAATCTCTTTCTCTATTCTTCGCTATAAAATCTTTGAAATGAAGATATACCTCGGGATGAACAATGGCATTTAGTTGTGCTAGTTTAGTTGCATCTCCAAAAACTAAATCTGCAATGAAATTCCTATTTAGGCCTGCACTTGTATAAGAGTTCTGGCCAAACGCTTGAAGCATTTGCTTTCGAATTAGCACTGAAGTATTCATGAGTTCTTTAGCCTCTATGTCTGCATTGTATACAGCGATATCACCCATTTCTTTTAAAAGATAAACTACTGTGCTTTTACCACTCCCGATACCACCTGTAATACCTACAACCATATTAGTTTTGAATTAAAAAATCAATTTTGCTAGGGGAAATCTTTAACGAACTTACGAAATCGGGTTTTACAACAATTTTAGGAATCATGTATCGAAATCCATTTGCTGTGGCGTATTGAAAATCACAAAACACCTTGAAAGATTCTTTAGTGACTTCTTTAAATCTTGATATCTCGACCAAGTATTTGATTTCAATTGTTTTTGGAAACGTATTGATGGTTATGGCTTCAGGCTTATTTACAATCTCAAACGGAATGACCATGGTGCCTTCGGTAAACTGACCAACCTTTCCTTTTACCTGTATCTCCTTAACTGCAAATTTTATTGTTGTAGGAATCGTTTTGGTCTGAATCGCTAATTTTTGCTCTATGGATCCAGCAATATTATCGAGCTTTAACTGCTGTAATTGAAGGCCCTTAACACTATCAACTTGAAGACTAGGTCCTGATATTAAAACAGAATCTGGCTCTAGTTTTAAAGGATTAATAAGTTGGTAACCCAACTTGTACTTTAGATCAAAATTACCAAGTACAGGAACTTTTTTTGAGGTTAACTGACCAATATTTAAAAAAATTGTATCCTGCAAGATATAATCAATTTCATAGGATGCAGAGAGTTGATTCTCGATACTAGGTTTTTGGCTACTTATTAGAAAATAATAATTAGAGCCTCCCTTGTTTTTGATGTTTCTTAAATTTAGAGAGATTGTTCTATCCTTAAAGCCTAGCAAAAACAATTTAAACCCAGAGGCTTTCAGAGAGATATTTATTTCATTCAATGGAGTTTCCTGAATTAATTTGTCTTGAGCTAAGTTGACATACTCAATTGGAAAAGAAACAATCGTCTTGTACTCTTTCGATAATTTAATTAAGGTCCAAAACAACAATGCAAAGCCAAGGGCAACTAAAAAGGTTTTAGGTATTTTTTGAACATTGACTTTTTTTGAGTTCATTGAATTTTAGAAATCTAGATTCTTTGCAATTTACACAAAGCAATTCACAATCACAATGAGCAAAATTTTTATTGTATAAAAAAAGTGAGCCAAAAGCTCACTTTATAAAAATAGTTATTACTATCTATTTCTTTTCTGCTGGTGCCAAGTATCGCTTACTCAACTCCATAGAAATAGCAGATCTTTCAAATTTAATTTTCCCAGCTCCTGTTTCAATAGTTACCGTATTGTCATCATGAAATTCAATGACCTTACCATGAATCCCACTACTAGTAACAACCTTAGAACCTTTATTGATTTCTGCTTGAAATTTTTTCTCTTTTTTTTGTTTTTGCATTTGGGGTCTTATCATAAAGAAATAAATAACCACTATCATTGCTAAAAAAGGCAACATACTTCCTATACCTCCACTACTTGCTTGTAAAATCATAACTGCGTATTTGTTTTATTTTTTATTTACTATTCCTTTAAGGGTAAGCATTTCTCTTCCGTTGGCTGTATTGGTAAACAAAGTAACTTCTTTTACCTGTCTTCCTCCACCTTTACCAGCTGTATTAAACTCTACTTTAATTTCTGTACTTTCTCCTGGAGCAATTGCTTTATCCTTTGGCCAAGATGGAACCGTACAACCACAAGTGGTCTTAGCATCTGTAATTACCAAAGGTGATTTTCCTGTATTCGTAATTAGAAACGAGGTCTTAACCACGTCTCCATCGGATACAGTACCAAAATCATACTCTCTTTTCTCTATAGAGACAATTGGCGCTCCTTTACTAATATCTAAATCTCTTTTTTGGGCATTTGCCAAATTTTCTTTATTAACTTTTGCTGCCGCATTGGAATCCGCACAAGAAACAAAAGCAAGACTCAATAAAGCAACTCCTAAAACGATAATTTTTTTCATTTGATTTAATTTTAAAAAGTAAAAATAAATAATTTATATCAATCCCCTACCGATTTTTTTCAAACGGTCGGTTGCACTATATTCTTTCGATAGTTTATCTAAAACTCCATTGATAAAATAACTGCTCTTATCTGTAGAGTAATCTTTGGCGATCTCAATATACTCATTGATGGTCACGCGAACAGGTATAGATGGGAAATACAAAAATTCACAAATAGCCATTTTTATTAAAATCATATCAATATCCGCAATTCTTTCTGCATCCCAATTTGGTGTTTTATTGGATATCTCCTCTTCAAACTTCGTGTGATGAAGCATGACTTTTCGAAACAAATTCAATACAAAAATCTCGTCGTCACTGTCTTTAAACAATTTACCTAAGACAAAAACCTTATCAGATTTCATCTTGTCTAAAGTTTTTAAGATCCAAGTATTCACGAACGGGATATCATCTGACCAACTTATATTTTGGTCTTCAAAATAATCTGCTAATTTGTCATTGGGAGCAATTATTTCTTTAAAAAATTTGATGACAAATTTTTTATCAGAAACAAAGGAATGATCCTCTGAACTCATATAATCTTTGTACAAATTACTTTGCAATAAAGCAGTCCACAAAATGTTTACATATTCATCATCTTGCTTCCAATTGTCCAATTTATGACCTGCTAAATACAGATTTAAGGAATCACTTTCAGCTAATTTATGGATAATACTATTATCAATAAACTTTGTATTAGGCTTTAAGTCCTGCTGTGTGGCTAAGTGCTTTTTCTTTGAAATTTCAATTTTGCTCGCAGCTAATTTTTGGATCTCAACCAACATATGTAATTGCAAAACATACAATTCGAAAAGTTTATGGGTACTAAAGCTTAGAAATTTTTCTTCTCTCGTTAAATCATCTGTTTTTGCAGTCGTCATCGCATAAACCGATTGCATCACTTTAACTCGAATATGTCTTCTGTTGATCATTCTAAAGAACTTAATTTAAAAAAAAGAGCGATAGAATAATTCAATCGCTCTGCAAAAATATAACTAATTATTGATATTTTCTATTTGTTTTGCTCCTTTTTACGTGCGTCAATTCTATTTTGAGCAATGTTAAAAGCAGCTCTATGTGTGGTGATGTTTTCTTTTTCAGAAAGTGTAAAAATATCTAAGGTTGTATTGTAAATATTTTCTGTTTTTCTAATTATTTCATCCTTGCCATAGCCTTCTAATTCTGCATATACATTAATGATCCCACCGGCATTAATTAAAAAATCAGGAGCATAAGCTATACCTCTTTCTTTTAACATTAAACCGTGTTTCACTTCGTCAGCTAATTGATTGTTTGCAGCACCTGCGATTACTTTGGCTTTTAACTGGTGTATGGTTGCATCATTAATGGTCGCTCCTAAAGCACAGGGCGCATAAATATCTACATCCAATCCGTAGATATCATTCCCTAGAACAACATTTGCCCCATATTTTTTACTCAACTCCTCTAATCGTTGAATATTGATATCGTTAATGATTACTTGTCCTCCTTCGTCTGTGATATGTTTCACTAAAGTTTCTCCAACATGTCCAACTCCTTGAACCAAGACTTTCTTTCCTGCTAAATTATCAGTACCAAATTGATATTTGGCCGCAGCTTTCATCCCCATATAAACTCCATAAGCAGTTATAGGAGAGGGATTTCCTGCACCACCATTGCTCTCTGAAATCCCTGTAACATGGGGCGTAACTTCTCTAATTACATCCATATCACGAGTTTCCATACCAACATCTTCTGCTGTAATGTATTTTCCACTTAAAGAATCAACAAAACGACCAAAACGACGCATTAATTCGTCATTTTTCTGGGTTTTTGCATCTCCAATAATCACAGCCTTTCCACCACCTAAGTTAAGGCCAGTAATCGCTGATTTAAAGGTCATTCCACGTGATAAGCGCAAGACATCGTTTAAGGCATCCCATTCACTCTGATACGCCCACATTCTAGTTCCTCCTAATGCAGGTCCCAAAACCGTATTATGTATACCAATTATTGCTTTTAAACCTGTATCTTCGTCGTTGCAAAAAACAATTTGTTCATGGCCGTCAAAAGAGAGTTGTCCAAAGACTGGGTCATTTTTTAAATCCGCAGTATCAATTATATTTGTAATCATTTGTAATTTGGTATTTATCGGGGTTATATTTATGAATTCTCAAAAATTCCGCGGCAAAAATAAGATATTGATAAATCATATCAAAAAAAACCATATCAAATTATAAAATTATTAACATCAATTAAATAAGAGCAGCTGAAATAACTGTTAAATTAAAGCATTTAAACTGTCTTTTTTTAGAATGAAAGCATTACAATACCTCAATAAATACTTTTTCAAATACAAGTTTAGGTTGTTACTAGGGATCTTTATCACTGTAGTTTCCAAATTTTTAGCGCTAGAAATTCCACAGATAATCAGAAATTCTTTCAATAGTATTGAAGATTATAAATTAGGAAAAATTACAGATATTGAAGAAGTAAAATATCAACTACTCATAAACATTCTCATCATAGTCGCTGTAGCATTAGTTGCAGGATTCTTAACCTTCTTAATGAGACAAACCATAATCGTAACCTCTCGTTTGATAGAGTTTGATTTAAAGAATGAAATTTACCAACAGTATCAAAGGTTGTCTGTGAATTTTTACAAAAAAAATCGTACCGGTGATTTAATGAATCGAATTAGTGAAGATGTTTCAATGGTTCGGATGTATTTTGGACCAGCGATCATGTATAGTATGAATATGCTAGTTTTATTCGCTGTTGGTTTTTATCAAATGATTCAGATTGACGCCAAATTAACTTTATACACTTTAATGCCCTTCCCTGTCTTATCCATTTCAATTTTTGTGTTGAGCAAGGTGATTAATAAAAAAAGTACGATCGTTCAACAATTTTTATCAAAATTAACCACATTTAATCAAGAGTTTTTCTCTGGAATCAATGTGGTTAAATCTTATGGTATTGAGCCGTCTATAATCAAGAATTTTGACGAATTAGCAGACCAAAGCAAGGATAAAAACATCGATTTATACAAAACGCAGGCTGTCTTTTTTCCTATGATGGTTTTATTGATTGGCTTGAGTAACCTGATTGTTATTTATGTTGGAGGGAGACAATATATAGCAGGTGAAATACAAATTGGGGTGATTGCAGAATTTATGCTCTATGTGAATATATTAACTTGGCCGGTAGCCATTGTGGGTTGGGTAACCTCTATGGTGCAGCAAGCGGAAGCATCACAACAAAGAATCAATGAGTTTTTAAAAGAAAAGCCAGAAATAGTAAATACAAATTCTGAACATTCAGAAATTTCCGGGGCTATAGAATTTAAAAATGTAGGGCTCACTTATGATGATACAAATATCACCGCATTAAAAAACATAAGTTTTAAAGTGAATGCCGGTGAAACGATAGCAATTTTAGGAAACACTGGGTCTGGGAAATCGAGCATCGTCAATTTAATTGCCCGTTTATATGACACCAGTAGCGGAGAGGTTTATATTGATAACACCCCTATAAATAATGTAAACTTGACAGATTTAAGGAGTGAAATAGGCTTTGTACCGCAAGATCCCTTCTTGTTCTCTGATACCATAGAAAACAATATCAAGTTTGGTAAAGAAGATGCCAGCAAAGAAGAAATTATTCAGGCTGCAAAAAATGCTGTTATCCATCAAAATATTATCGATTTTAAAAATGGTTATCAGACCATTCTTGGAGAACGAGGAGTTACCCTTTCTGGAGGGCAAAAACAGCGCGTTTCTATCGCTAGAGTTGTTATTAAAAAGCCAAAAATATTGATATTCGACGACTGTTTATCTGCAGTTGATACGGAGACTGAAGAACAAATTTTAGCCAATTTAAACAAGGTATCAAAGAATAAAACTACCTTTATCATTAGTCATCGAGTTTCATCGGCAAAAAATGCTGATAAAATCATTGTGTTAAATGAAGGGGCAATAATACAGCAAGGATCTCATAATCAACTCATAACACAAGAAGGCTATTATAAAGTAATGTATGAGCAACAACTTTTAGAAAAAGAAAATTAAGGTTTCACTAGAAAAAGTAAAATATTTTTTTAGATTTGTTCAGCAAACAAAAAAAATATAATTTTATTGTAGATTATTATGGCAGAGAGAGCAGAGAGAACAGAAAGAACTGAACAGGAAGAGATTTTTTCTCAAGTATTAAGAGCAGGAAGAAGAACTTATTTTTTTGATGTACGATCAACCAAAGCTGATGATTACTATTTAACGGTAACCGAAAGCAAAAAATTCACCCACGATGACGGGTCTTTTCATTACCAAAAACATAAAATTTATTTGTACAAAGAAGACTTCACAGAATTTAATGAAATGCTTCAAGCAGCAACGAATTTTATTTTAAATGAAAAAGGTGAAGAGGTAATAAGCGAAAGACATCAAAAAGATTACAAAAAAGAAGAAATCAGTGTTGGAGATGATGAACCTTCAACAGATAGCTTTACAGATGTTTCATTTGAAGACATCTAACATTCAAATAATTTCTCACAAAAAAATGCTATCAACTATTTGATAGCATTTTTTATTTCAAGACCTTTTTCATTACCAGTGATTTTGAAACGGTTTCCTCCCACTCTTTTTCAGTGTCACTTTTCTGAGTAATACCGCCACCAATATAAAGAAAGGCTGATTGACCCTCTATCTCCATACAGCGCAAATTCACAAACAGTTCAGAAGTTTTAGCTTCTGAATTTAGAATTCCTAAAAAACCACTATAATATTTGCGATCCATCCCTTCATTTTTCAGAATAAAGGCTCTTGCTTCATCTCTTGGTAAACCACAAACAGCCGGTGTTGGATGCAATTTTTCTACTAGAGTTTGAACTACCGGTAAATTTTTTAAAACCTCTCCCTTAATTTTCGTTCTTAAATGCAGTAAGTTTCCTGCTTGGGTAGTATGCGCCTTGCCAAGACTAACTTCCGAGCAAACAGCTTGTAACTGATCTGCAATAAAATCAGTAACCAGTTGTTGTTCATCAATTTCTTTTGAACCCCATTGAACTTCCTTTTTACTTGAATCTGCGAGCTGAGTACCGGCCAAAGACATGGTTTCAAAACTGCTTTCCTGAACCTTAATTAAAGTCTCTGGACTGGCTCCCATCCACAAGCCAATTGCTGGGTGAAACCAGGTATAGACAAAAGCCGTTCTGTATCGGCATGCCATCTGAACAAATACAGCTTCAAAATTAAAATCTGTCAATAGAACCTGTTCTTTCCTAGCTAATACTGCCTTTTTAAAAGAACCTTTTTTAATCTGATCTACCCCTTTTTGAATCAATCGGATATGCACATTCTTTTCTTTGCTGTAATCACTAGCAAAAGGCGTTAGTGGCTCATTAAGATCTGGGTATACAAAAGCGGCATTCATTTGATCTGCTTTGTCATAAGGAATTAAAACACCTAGATGTGCCGAATTAAATGGTGCAAAGGCAAAGCCGCTTTCTGTATAATCCGAAATGGTGTAAAGTGAATCATCTCTCTGAAACAAACCCATTAATTGATTGCTATCCGGTTTTCTGTAAAGCACAAATGGACGTTGTTCGTTAAAATTCTCTATAGCTTTATTTAAAATTGTTTTCAATCGATGCTTTTTAATAATTCATTTTTAATACTGGCAAATTCACTCCAAATTAATCCATGTCCGGCTCCTTCTAATGTTTTTAGCTGGAATTGAGTTGATGGAAACATACTTTTTAATGCTAGAGAATTTGCATATGGGACAATCTGATCTTCATCACCTTGAATGCAAAGTATTTGATTCTTGTTCAAAACCCAATTCTTTTCAAATTTTTTCAAATCCTTTTCATGAGCAAGCTTTTCAATAGAGGCCATTTTCCAAATTTTAGGCAACATCCAACGTGTCAATTTCCACTGATAAAAATGAATAGCCCAAGGAACTACTTCTTCTTTACCAATTGCTGCTGGAGCCAATAAAATCAATTTTATTAATGGTTCTGTTATTGCAAGTGCCACAGGGCCACCATAGGAATAACCAACAAGTACAGTGTTATTTTCTGGAAGATTCTTGAGCAAATCAGCAAGCAAATTTCTTTCAAAAAGAATCGAAGCTTGAGTTCTATATTTATCCTGATAATTATAGCCAATCCGATCATATGCTATGAGATTTGCCTTAGTATTTAATAAGGAATCCGATAAATATTCTTTAAAATCTAAGGCAGATCCAGGTGTTCCATGTACAAAAACTATCGTTGGTTTAAGGCTGTCTATATCCTTTTGCATTTTCAAGAGTCTATAAGAAAACCCTCGATAATTGTTTTGCGTTAGTATGGGTTGAAAAGCAGACTCACTAAAACCCTTTAAAATTTGCTCATCAGATTGAGGTTGCGAAAAATATACAAACAGCGCATAAAAGACCAAAAATAGGACAGCGAATAGTGTCGCAAGAATTTTTAGCGTTTTTTTTAAGCGTCTCATTCTAGTTTTTCTTTTGCAAAACTATATTGGTCATTTTTGCAATTGAAATTAGTTGACCTTTCTCATCCACAATTTTCACTTCCCACAAATGCGTGGACCTTCCTTTATGAATGTTTGTTGCAGTAGCCGTAACCACTCCTTCTCGTTTACTTTTTAAATGATTAATACTTAAACTAATCCCATTGACATAGTGTGTTTCGCTATCTATAAAAAAGTTAGAAGCCGCACTCCCAACACTTTCTGCCAATGCCGCAGTTGCACCTCCATGAAGTTGACCATAAGGTTGATGCACTCTTGAATTCACAGGCATTTGGGCCGTCAAGAAGTCTTTACCTATGTCTGTATAGACAATTTCTAAGGTTTCCATTAAGGTGTTTTTATTTCGATCGTTAAATCGTTTTAAAAGGCTTGCTTTCTCTGTCATTCTATTCAATTTAAACGTAAAAATACACATAATTTATTGTATTTTTGCAGCTCTGAAAGAAGTAATTGATCATGTATAAAATACGCGTTATCCTTGATAGCAAAGAAGATGTTATCAGAACCATCACTGTAAACAACAGTGTAACTTTGGAAGACTTGCACACATCCATTGCAGAGGCATTTGGTTTTAATGGGCAAGAAATGGCTTCTTTTTACAGAACAGATGACGAATGGAATCAGGGTGAAGAAATTCCCCTTTTCAACATGTCAGAATTCGGGGATGCTCCTTCTATGCAAACATGCTTTTTAGATGATACACTTGTCGAAACTAATGACAAATTAATATATGTCTATGATTTTCTAAATCTTTGGACTTTTTATGTGGATGTTGTAGAAATTAATGAAGAAAAGATTAGCAATCCTAAAATTATTCTTTCTGTTGGTGAAATTCCAGAAACAGCACCTGAAAAAGAGTTTATCGCAGAACACAACCCTGAAAATGATGAATTTGGCGAAGATGATTTATTAGATGACGATATTTTCGATTCTTTAGATGATTACGATTTTGAAAATTATTAAGTTTTCTCACTTTAATCAATACGGTCTTCTTCACATAAGAATTGCGAAAAGCAATTCTTTAATTATGTAACATTTCCGTATCTTGTTCGTCGAATAGTATATCGACTAAAACAAATTCTTTGGAAACAATCTTATCTCTTAAAAATTTAGACAAACAATTTGGACCTGTACATGCAGTAAACAACCTTTCTTTTGACATACAAAAAGGAAATGTTTATGGAATTTTAGGCCCGAATGGAAGCGGAAAATCAACAACCTTAGGTATCATCTTAAATGTAGTTAACAAAACCTCTGGGAGTTTCAGTTGGTTTGACGGAGCGTTATCTACTCATGAAGCTTTGAAAAAAGTAGGTGCAATTATTGAGCGACCTAACTTTTACCCCTATATGACCGCTTCACAAAACTTAAATTTGATTTGTAAAATTAAAGGAGTTTCACCGAATAAAATCGATGAAAAGCTAAAGGCTGTAAATCTAT
>CBFHUV010000059.1:0-13345 GCA_965659055.1 Polaribacter sp. | reverse complement strand
TAGCCCTAGCCGTAATTTTCTCATTTCATCAATTAAAAAAAGTGCTATGGCTAATTACATTTTTTACCATAGGACACACACTAACCTTGGCCTTATCTGCCTATGGAATCTTAAAAATTGATGTAAAAATTGTCGAATTCTTGATTCCAGTGACCATTTTTATTACAGGGGCTGTCAATATTTTTAATTCTGGAAAGCTCAATGAGAAAAAAGAAAATATCAATTTGGCTTTTGCTCTTATTTTTGGGCTTATTCATGGATTGGGCTTTTCTAATTATTTTAGAATGATGATTGGGAAGGAAGAAGACAAATTAATGCCTTTAATAGAATTTGCTCTTGGAATTGAACTTTCTCAAGTAATAATTGTTCTTGGAATCCTCATTGTGGGTTCTTTGGTGCAATCCCTTGGAAAAGTAAGTAAACGCGATTGGGTATTGGTCTGTTCATCCATAGTAATAGGTTTTGTGATTCCAATGATGATTGAGCGGGTTTTTTGGTAATTCATAACAACCACTTTATAGAAAACTTGTACCTTCGCTTTATGAGTAAAAAGCAACTTAAATATGATACTGCCTATTTAAAAATGGCAATTGAATGGGCCAAATTGTCGCATTGTGAACGCAAGCAAGTTGGTGCTCTTATTGTAAAAGATCGAATGATTATTTCTGATGGATTTAATGGAACGCCAACAGGTTTTGAGAATCATTGTGAAGATGAAGAAAATTATACAAAATGGTATGTATTACATGCTGAGGCCAATGCTATTTTAAAAGTTGCCTCTTCTACTCAATCCTGTAAAGGCGCTACCTTATACATTACCTTATCTCCTTGTAAAGAATGTAGTAAACTCATTCATCAGGCCGGAATTACACGAGTGGTCTATGCCAATGCTTATAAAGATGGGATTGGCTTAAAATTTTTAGAAAAGGCGGGAGTAAAAACCGAATTAATGCAGATATCAGATGAACAAAAATAATTTACCTATATACCTATCCATTGCCGTTATCTTAGGCATATTTATTGGAAGTTTTTTCAATTCAGGGGCTAGTGATAATGGTCTCTTTTCAAAAAAATCTCCGAATGAGTTAAAAATAAAACGACTGATAGACTTCATCCAGAGAGATTATGTTGACTCTATAAACACAGATGATTTATTAGATGGCGCAATCACTCAAATTTTAGGAAAACTAGACCCTCATTCTGTCTATATCCCAAAAGAAAATTTACAGGCTGTTACCGAAAATATGGCAGGAAAGTTTGTTGGAATTGGGGTTCAATTTAGAATGATCAAAGATTCTATTACGGTTATTCAACCCATTGAAGGAGGCCCTAGTATTAAGGCAGGAATCAAAGCAGGGGATCGAATTTTATTAGCAGATACTGATACTTTATACAACAAACGCTTATCTAGTGATCAAATTATGGGCTTTTTAAAAGGTGCCTCCAATACACCAATTAAACTTCAGTTGTATAGAAAAAGCAATGATTCTTTGTTTTCACTTACACTAAATCGAGGCGATGTAGCCATTAAAAGTGTGGAAGTTTCCTATATGGTGAATGATTCTGTTGGCTATATCAAATTAGAGCGTTTTGCTAGAACCAGTTATCAAGAATTTAAATCAGCACTAAATCGTATGCAAAAAAATGGCATGACTGATTTAATTTTGGACTTAAGAGGTAACGGTGGCGGCTTTGTAGATATTGCAAATCAGATTGCTGATGAATTTTTAGAAGGAGGAAAACTTATCGTGTTTACCAAAAATAACAAGGGAGAAATCGACAAAGATTTTGCAACCAACAGAGGGAGTTTTGAAAAAGGCGGATTGTATGTCTTAATTGACCAAGGCTCTGCTTCGGCTTCAGAAATCCTCGCTGGAGCGCTACAAGACAATGACCGAGGGACCACTATTGGAAGACGCTCATTTGGAAAAGGTTTGGTGCAAGAAGAATTGGATTTAGGAGACGGTTCTGCAGTGCGCTTGACCATTGCTAGATACTATACTCCAACCGGACGATCTATCCAAAAACCCTATGAAGATGGCAACGACAAAGCCTATCAGCGCGACGTAGCAAACCGCTATCAAAATGGAGAATTACTGAGCAAGGATAGTATTAAAGTAGTTGATTCTCTACAGTATAAAACACCTAAAGGAAAACTCGTTTATGGTGGTGGAGGAATTACTCCAGATGTTTTTGTTCCTATTGATACGACAGCATACCTAAATAATTACCAATTCAATTCTATCAACAACTTTGCCTTTGATTATGTAGACGAGAATCGTAAAAAACTACAAGAACTCAGCCTTAAAGCCTTTATGGAAGGAAACTCTATGGACCCTATTTTAAAAAGTTATTTAGGAGAAATTAGAGGTCGTAAACCTTCAAAAAATACACTAAAAACCATCTCACAATATTTAAAAGCCTCGGTGGCAAATCAATTGTTTGGAGATGAAGGTTTTTACAAGGTAATTCAAGAAGATGATACCATGATACTAAAAGTATTAGAGTTGGAAAGTTCCAATTAATGCCGTTTCTTTGTCTATGATGATTACAGTCCCAAAAAACAAAAAAATATACTTTGCCTCCGACCAACATTTAGGAGCACCTTCAGCAGAAGCAAGTTTACCTAGAGAGCATAAATTTGTTTCTTGGTTAGATGAAGTAAAAGAAGATGCTGCTGCCATCTTTTTGTTGGGAGATTTGTTTGATTTTTGGTTTGAATACAAAACTGTAATCCCCAAAGGATTTGTTCGAGTTCTGGGGAAATTAGCTGAAATTAAAGATAGTGGAATACCGATCTATTTTTTTGTCGGAAATCACGATTTATGGATGCGCGATTATTTTGAAAAAGAACTAAACATTCCTGTCTTTCATGAACCTCAAGAATTTGTTTTTAACAAAACACGATTGCTTATTGGCCATGGTGATGGGTTGGGTCCTGGAGACAAGGGCTATAAAAGAATGAAAAAAGTATTTACTTTTAAACCTTTCAAATGGCTATTTAGATGGCTGCATCCAGATATTGGCGTTCGTTTAGGTCAGTATTTTTCAGTAAAAAACAAACTTATTTCCGGCGATGAAGACGCTGAATTTCTAGGTGAAGACCAAGAATGGTTAGTACAGTATTGCAAGCGAAAACTCGAAACCAATCACTATGATTATTTTGTTTTTGGCCACCGTCATTTGCCATTAGAAATATCCCTAAATAAGGAAAGCAATTATATCAATTTAGGAGATTGGATTCACTATTTTACCTATGGTGTTTTCCATGAAGGCGTCCTAAGTCTTAAAAAATACGACAAGGCTTGATTTCACAATACATTAACCAAATCTTTAACCTTCTTTTAACAAGGAAAAAAACGCGATTATTGTAGCTTTGTCAAAGCTTAATTTGATTATATATATAAATTACTCATAATGATAGAATCACAAATGAATTTAGATGTAAGAGCAATCAACGAAAAAATCGAAAGAGAAAGTGCCTTTATAGACATTTTAACCTTAGAAATGAACAAGGTAATCGTTGGTCAAAAAGACATGATTGAACGCCTACTTATTGGCTTGCTTGGAAATGGTCACATCTTATTAGAAGGAGTACCTGGTCTAGCAAAAACCTTAGCCATTAATACCTTAGCAAAGGCAGTAGCTGCAAGTTTTAGTAGAGTTCAGTTTACACCAGATTTACTTCCAGCAGATGTGGTTGGTACTATGATCTACAACATGAAAGAGAATGATTTCATGATTAAGAAAGGGCCTATTTTTGCAAATTTTGTCTTAGCGGATGAGATTAACCGTGCTCCAGCGAAAGTACAATCTGCATTGCTAGAAGCCATGCAAGAGCGTCAAATTACCATTGGTGATGAAACCTTCCCTTTAGAAGAGCCTTTTTTAGTTTTGGCAACACAAAACCCAGTAGAGCAAGAAGGAACCTATCCGTTGCCAGAGGCACAGGTAGATCGTTTTATGCTTAAAGTGGTTATTGATTATCCAAAATTAGCCGATGAACAAATTATCATGCGTCAAAATTTAAACAACAAGCACGCAGAGATAAATCAGGTGATTTCTGTTGATCAAATTTTAAAAGCGCGCGATATTGTGAATGAAGTGTACATGGATGAGAAAATTGAAAAATACATCCTTGATATTATTTTCGCAACGCGTTATCCAGAAAAATACAACCTAGAAAAACTGAAACCTTTAATCGGTTTTGGAGCTTCTCCACGTGGAAGTATTAACTTGGCAAAAGCGGCCAAATGTTATGCATTTATAAAACGCAGAGGCTATGTAATACCAGAAGATGTAAGAGCCGTGGTGTATGATGTGTTAAGACACAGAATTGGAATTACCTATGAGGCAGAAGCAGAAAACATTAGCTCAGTAGACATCATCAACAGTATTATCAACGAAGTAGAAGTACCTTAATCAATTATCGAAAGACAATTATCAGCGAGTATAAAACCCCTGATTATTGATAACTGTTAACTGGCAATTGAAAAGATGGAAACTAAAGAAATACTTAAAAAAGTTCGTAAAATAGAGATTAAGACACGTAGACTGTCTGATCATATCTTTGGGGGAGAATACCATTCAACCTTTAAGGGTCGAGGAATGACCTTCTCCGAGGTGCGCCAATACCAATACGGTGATGATATTAGAGCCATTGATTGGAACGTAACCGCACGCTATAATGAACCTTATGTAAAAGTCTTTGAAGAGGAACGCGAATTGACCATGCTTTTAATGGTTGACATTTCGGGCTCTGAATTCTTTGGTACTCAGCAACAATACAAAAGAGATACAGCCACAGAAATTGCAGCAACACTTGCTTTTTCTGCCATACAAAACAATGACAAAGTTGGTTTGATGTTGTTTTCTGATGAAGTAGAATTGTACATTCCACCAAAAAAAGGAAAAAGTCATGTGCTGCGTATTATTAGAGAATTGATAGAATTTTCTCCAAAAAGTAAGAAAACCAATATTGGCGAAGCCTTTAAGATTTTATCAAATGTGATGAAGAAAAAAGCCATCGTCTTTGTGCTTTCTGACTTTATGGATGATTCTTATGAACAAACTTTAAAGATTGCCGCCAACAAACACGATGTTACAGGAATCAGAATCTACGACAAACACGATGAGGAGATTCCAAATTTAGGAATGGTACCCATGTTGGATGCGGAAACTGGTAAAATTCAATTAATTAATACTGCTGCGAAGCGTGTTCGAACCAGTTATAAGGCAAATGCGCTGCGCTTGTTTGATTTTTACAAAAGAACTTTTAGTTTGAGTGGTGCAGGGACTATCAATACAAGAGTTGACGAAGATTATGTTAAAAAACTTTTGGGATATTTTAAACACAAAGGAAACTAATAAAGCTTGCTCAAAAAAAGCGTTTAAAAAAATGAAAAAAAGCTTCTTCTATTTATTCATATTCATTTCCACCATGGCATTTGCACAGCAAAAGCCATTGGTAAAAGCTGTGATTGATACCGCTCAAATTCGAATAGGTGAACAAATAGAGTATACCATATCTGTAGATGTCATCGACGACGTAATTATTCCAAAATTAGAAAATTTAAAGGGCCTAGAAATTGTTGAAGACCGTAAAATAGACACCTTAAAAAACCAGCTTATTAAAAGTTACCTTCTAACTGGATTTGACAGTGGCGCATTTTATATCCCTCAGCAACAAATCTTTATAAGACAGCGATTACATCTTACAGATTCGCTTTTAGTAAAAGTAGCTACGGTTGCTATTGATACCATTAAACAACCGATGTTTCCAATAAAATCCATCAAACAAGAACCTTATCAATTTGATGATTTTATACCCTACTTGTGGTATGTGATTTTGGGACTCCTTCTGCTAGGTGGAATTTTGTATTTTATCTTTAGAAAGAAAAAGACACCGGAAGAAAAAATTGCAGAAGCCTTATTGCCTCCTTATGAAGAAGCCATCCAAAGATTGCAGCAATTAGATAAAAAATTATTGTGGCAAAACAACAAAATAAAAGAATATTATAGTGAGCTTACAGCCATTGTTAGAGGATATATAGAACGTGAGTTGAATGTTCCGGCTCTAGAGTCAACAACAGATGAATTGGTTGAAACCTTAGCCGATTTTAATAAAACAGGAGGTATAGCAACCTCAGAAGAGACGATTAAAAAATTAAGAGACCTATTGCGTGAAGCCGACTTGGTGAAGTTTGCCAAATCAACGCCGATGGCAATAGAAATAGAAGAAAACAGAAAAGATGCGGAAGAAGTGGTATCTAATTTGAAGCCAACAATTGTAAAAGAAGAGGAAGATGGATTGGAGTAATTTTGAGTTTTTAAACCCAGAGTTCTTCTGGTTGTTTCTATTGATTCCGATCATCATACTATGGTATGTCTTGGTCAGAAATAAAAATAGTGCCAGTTTTACGATTCCTAGTGTCCAAGGATTTAAGGCCGAACAATCTTGGTTGCCAAAATTAAAGCCTATTTTATATGTTTTGCGATTAGTGGCCTTTTCTTTGCTGATAGTGGCCCTAGCAAGACCGAGAAACGTAGCTGTCAGTAAAAAAACCAAGACCAATAAAGGGATTGATATTGTTATGGCTATTGACGTATCTGCCAGTATGATGGCAAAGGATTTAAAGCCAAACAGACTCGAGGCCTTAAAAAAGGTGGCGACCGATTTTGTGAACCAAAGACCTAATGACCGAATAGGGATTGTGGTGTATGCCGGTGAAAGCTTTACACAAACGCCAATAACAAGTGATAAGGGAATTGTAAAAAGAACTATTTCTGAAATTAAGTGGGGCCAGTTAGAAGGCGGAACCGCTATTGGAATGGGTTTGGGATCTGCGGTGAATCGACTTAAAGAAAGCAAAGCCAAAAGTAAGGTGATTATCCTATTAACTGACGGGGTGAACAACTCCGGTTTTATTGACCCAAAGACGGCTACAGAATTGGCTACAGAATTAGAAATAAAGGTCTATACTATTGGAATAGGAACCAATGGAATGGCAGATTTTCCAGTAAATATTAATCCGCAAACCGGGCAATTAATCTTTAGAAAACAGCAAGTAGAAATAGATGAGGAGCTGCTAAAGTATATTGCCGATCAAACCAATGGGAAGTATTTTAGAGCCACAGACAATACCAAGTTAAAGGATATTTACGACGAAATTAATAAATTAGAGAAAACCAAAATAGAGGAGTTTAAATATTATAACTACGAAGAAAAATACCGCCTTTTAGTGCTTATTGCTCTGGGGCTATTGGTTTTAGAATACACTTTAAAAAATACTTTATTTAAAAGTTTTATTTAATTAACAATTATAGCATACAAAAATGTATCAAATAGAAGAACCATCTTATTTTTATTACTTAGCAATCATCCCAGTGATTGTTGTGCTTTTTCTATTGGCATTTTGGTGGAAAAAACGCACACAGAAAAAGTTTATTGACCCTGAGCTGCTTGAACAGTTAGCGCCAAATACTTCTACTTTCAAATCTGTTTTAAAATTGCTCTTTTTAAGCATTGGAATGGGGTTTTTGATCATTTCTTTAACCAACCCTAAAATGGGGACCAAACTAAAAACTTTAAAAAGAGAAGGAGTCGATGTCGTGTTTGCTTTGGATGTTTCTAAAAGTATGTTGGCAGAAGACATCGCGCCAAACCGTTTGGAGAAAGCCAAGCAAATTATTTCTAAAATTATTGACAAACTGGGCAGTGATCGTGTTGGGATTATTATTTATGCTGGGAACGCCTACCCCTTACTACCTATCACTACAGATCATGCAGCCGCCAATATGTTTTTGCAAAATGCAGGACCAGACATGGTCTCGAGCCAAGGAACAGCCATTAACGAAGCTTTGACCCTTGCCAAAACTTATTATAATAATGATGAACAAACCAATCGTTTTTTAATCATTATCTCTGACGGAGAAGACCATCAAGATGAAACAAGACAGGTTGCTCAGAGCATGTCTAAAGAAGGAATAAAAATTTATACGATTGGTGTAGGCACGGAACTAGGTGGACCAATCCCTATGAAAGCGAATGGATCTTTGATTGGATATAAAAAAGACAATAAAGGAGAGACTGTTATTACAAAACGGAATGCCAAAATTTTAGAAGATGTGGCCAATTCGGCTAGTGGACGCTATATAGATGGTAATAAAACAGAAACTCCGGTAGACATTTTGGAAGATATTTTGGCAAATGCACAAAAAACTGAGTTCGAAACCAAACAATTTTCTGATTATAAAGATCAGTTTCAATGGTTTGTTGGTTTAGGTATCTTATTTTTACTAATTGATGTGTTTTTCCTTGACAAAAAAACCAAATGGGTTAAAAAAATTGATTTATTTAATGAGCAATAATATGAAACCGATGAAAAAAATTAAAGGAATCTATACACTGCTATTTTTGCTACTACTAACTGTATCGAGCTTTGCTCAACAAGATAGTATTGCCATGCAAAGAGAGGCCAGAAGTTTGTTGCGAGATGGAAATGAACTATACCAACAAGAAAAATTTACAGATGCTTCTGTTTTGTATAAAAAAGCACTTGAAAAAAATGCAACTTATAAAAAAGCAAGTTACAATTTAGGGAATGCACTGTATTTACAAAAAGATTATAAAGAGGCAGTGCCTCAATTTGAATTGTCTGCAAAAGCTGCGAAAGATAAGTTTTCTAAGGCGGAATCTTTTCATAATCTTGGCAACTCAATGATGGAGCAAAAACAGTATCAACAAGCCGTTGATGCTTATAAAGATGCTCTAAGAAACAATCCTAATGATGATGAAACCAGGTATAATTTGGCGGTTGCAAAAAAGAAGTTAAAAGAGCAAAAAGACAAGGAGAAAAAAGACAAAAAGGATAATAAGGACAAGAAGGATAACAAAGATAAAAAAGACAACAAGGACAAGAACGACGATAAGGGAGATAAAAAAGATGATCAGAAAGGTGATCAAAAAGACAAGGATAAAGATAAAGACAAAAAAGATGACCAAAACGGTGATCAAAAAGACAATAAAGATCCAAAACAAAACGAAAACAAAGACAATAAAAAGAAAGAGCAGCCAAAAAATGGCAAAATGACTCCTGAGCAAATAAAACAGTTGTTAGAAAGTTTGAACAACGAAGAAAAAAAGACTCAGAAAAAAATGAATGTAGAGAAAGCTAAAGGAACAAAAACAAAAAAAGAGAAAGACTGGTAAGCTATTTTAAATAGCCGTTATTCTTATTATTTTTGACTGTTAGAAAATGAAAATGAAATCGTTTTACATACTGTGTTTTATTGGATTGTTTGCACAATCATTGCTAGGCCAAGTAGAGTTTACTGCTGTGGTCAGTAAAAATAAATTGGGGGTAAATGAACGTTTTAGAATTGAATTTACCATTAATAAGCAAGGGGCAGATAATTTCACTCCTCCAAATTTTAAAAACTTCAGAGTTGTTGCAGGTCCAAGTCAATCTGTAAATCAAGCTTGGATTAATGGAAAAACAACCTTTTCGCAATCGTATGTGTACATCCTTCAACCAAAAGAAATTGGTGTTTTTAAAATCCCTGGAGCAACTATAGAGTTTGGTGGTAAAACCCTCACCTCAAATACCGTTGAGATGAATGTTCTTAAGGCGGTAGACATTCCTAAAAACCCAAATGACCCTGATTATATTGCAGAACAAAATGTGCATTTAGTTGCAGAAGTGTCTAAAAGCAAACCCTATGTAGGCGAAGGGATTTATGTAGAATATAAACTTTACGTAAGTCAGAATATTAGCGTAAACAACTATGAGGTGACTGAGACACCTAAATACAATGGCTTTTGGAACCAAGATATTTTTATAGATAATTTACAAGTTAAGACAGGAAAATATAATGGGGAAGATTATCGATATGTAGTATTAAAAAAAGCACTACTGATCCCAACAAAATCTGGAAAATTAACCATTGAGCCCATGAAAATGGACGTGCTTATAGGTGTTCCTACTGGTAGAGGTGATTTTTTTGGAAATCCTATAACTCGAAATGTTCGTAAAGAATTTACTTCAGCCCAAAGAAATATCAATGTTAGTGCTTTGCCTTTAAAGGGCAAGCCTGAAAATTTTAACGGAGCTGTTGGTGATTTTGATTTTGAAGTGACCGCAAATAGAAATGACTTAAAAGCAAATGAGTCCTCAGAAATTAGAGTGGCAGTTATGGGGAAAGGAAATTTAAAACTTTTTAGTCTTCCAGAAATTGTAACTCCGAAAGAATTGGAAATGTATACGCCAGAACATAAAGAAAACATAAAGACGACTGCCAACGGATTGCAAGGCTCTGTATATGATTTGTATACTGTAGTTCCTCAATTTAAGGGGAAATATAAAATTCCTCAAGTGGCATTTTCATATTTCAGTCCAACTGAAAAAAGCTACAAAACTATTACAACAGAAGACTTATATGTAAATGTTTTGGAGGGTAAAGAAATTATAACAACCGTAGACCCTACAACAGTTAAAAAAGACATTGTTGTGTCTGGGAACAACTTTAGATACATTCAAACAAGTACAAGCTTTCAACCGCTTTCAACGACTATTTTCTTTGACTCAAAGCTGTTTTACTTCTTGTTATTATTTCCATTACTCTTTATCCCAATTGGGATCTTAGTCTACAACAAGCGTCTTGAAAAATCTAAAGATATTGTAGGTATTAAACTGCGGAATGCAGATCGTTTAGCAAGAAAATATCTATCCACCGCTAAAAAACAACTTGGAAATAAGGAAGGTTTTTATGAGGCCTTAGAAAGAGCATTGCACAATTATTTAAAGGCCAAACTGCAAATTGAAACTGTGGATATTAGCAGAGACAGTATTAAAGACATTTTAGCAGAGAAAAAGATTCAAAAAGAAACAATCCTGTCTTTTATTGAAGTGCTAGACAATTGTGATTTTGCTCGCTATACCCCTTTTACAGATGTAATGATGCAGGATGAATTTGAAAAAGCTAAGCAAGTAATTGCAACTATTGATAAACAATTATAAACAGATGAAAAAAAGCATATACATCGCACTGATTTTATTTGCACAAACACTGTTTGCTCAAGATAACATGTCTTTATTTAATGAGGCAAACGCCTTTTATAAGGAGGGTCAGTATCAAAAAGCGATTGATCTTTATAAGGACATAGAACAAAGCAAGGAAGTATCTTCTGATTTATATTATAATTTAGGAAATTGCTATTACAAATTAAATAGTGCAGCCAACGCCATTTATTATTTCGAGAAGGCCCTAATGCTGAATCCATTAAATACAGATGCATCTAATAATTTAACCTTTGCAAAAAGGATGACCATAGATAATATAGAAGAGCTTCCGAAAACATTTTTACAGCGGATTGAAACTAATTATATCCAAAAATTGTCCTTTGATGAATGGGCAATACTCTCGGTAATTTTTGCTTTTTTTACAGCCCTACTCTTTCTGCTTTTTTATATTTCAAAACTATCAAATAAGAAAAGAATTTACTTTGTAACCAGTGTTTTAGCATTCTTTGCCTTACTCGTTTCTTTGGGGTTAAGTTATCATCAGTACAACAGAGTTAACAATACCAAAACAGCCATCATTTTTGCTGCAAAGGTTTCTATAAAAAATGCTCCTACTTCGAATTCAGAAGAAATATTTGAATTGCATGAAGGAACCAAGGTACGGATCTTAGATGCTGTAGACGATTGGTATAAAATTATCTTAGCCGATGGAAAAATTGGCTGGATGACTGCTGCAGATTTGAAATTGTTGGGTTTTAATTAACAACTTATTCTTAAGAATTCTGTAACTTCGCTTTTTTGCCAAAAACCTGATGATTAAAACTAAGATCGCCATCTTTTTTTCTTTCCTTTTTATCCTATTTATTACAGTTCCAACAGTTGTAATTTTAGTAGATGATTCAATAGACATTTCTTTTTTATACAATTCTTCAGAAGAAGAGGAGCAGGATCATGAGATGGATGAAAATGTGAAAATTTTTATTGCTCAGGAGAATACAATTAAATTAGAATTTCTAAATATACGTTTGGAGAAAAGCTCAGGTTTTTTTAATACAAATTATCCGAAGCATTATCTTAATACTGTATTCCCCCCTCCACAGGCAGCCTAGGCTATCTTCTAGCCTTCTTCCATTTTATTTTTCACAAGAAAAATTTACACAAAATTTTTATTAATTAATTCCTACTTTTAACAAGGAATTAAAACCCGTTTTTTTATGAAAACTATTTTTTCAAACATTAAAGGTGATATTTTTGGCGGTATCACCGCTGGTATAGTTGCCTTACCTTTAGCTTTGGCTTTTGGTGTTAGTTCTGGTTTAGGCCCTAGTGCCGGATTGTATGGAGCTATCTTTTTAAGTTTTTTTGCTGCCATGTTTGGTGGTACCAATACCCAAATTTCAGGACCTACAGCTCCAATGACCGCTGTAAGTTTGGTCGTTATCGCTGGGATTATTGCTGCTAATGACGGAGAAATCTCAAAAGCACTACCTTTTATATTATTTGTGTTTTTTTTAGCAGGAGTTTTTCAAGTTCTAATTGGGTTAGCAGGCCTAGGAAAATACATTAAATACATTCCTTACCCTGTAGTTTCGGGCTTTATGACCGCTATTGGAGTTATCATTATCATAACACAGATTTTACCAACTGTTGGCTATTATCCAAAAGAAGATTCTGCATATGTAAGTCAATTTAAACCTCAAGCTGAAGAAATTATTTTAGAAAATATATTAAAAGAAGAAGCCGGTGAAGGAATTTTGGTTCTAGAAAACTTTAAAGAAACAATAACAAGAGCACAGACGATTACAGAAGACCAAATACTACAAGAATCTCAAATCTTAGCAGCTAGTAAAACTTCTGGTGTTATTGGAGCTGTAAAATCGATTCCAAGAGCCTTGGACAACATCAATTTGCTAGAGCTCATTCTGGCACTTTCTACCATATTAATTATATATGGATTTAAACGAATAACAACTGCCATACCAAGTACATTGGTCGCTTTATTAGCCGTTAGTGGTGTCGCTTATTTTGCGGGTCTCGATTATCGTTCGATTGAACAAATCCCCACAGGACTACCTATCCCACATTTGGAAATGTTTACAGAGTTTAATTTTGGCGCAATATCACCTTATATTTTCACAGCCTTATCTTTAGCCTTATTGGGAGCCATTGATTCCTTATTAACCTCGGTCGTAGCTGATAATATGACCAAAACTAAGCACAATCCAAATAAAGAGTTAATTGGTCAAGGAATTGGAAATGGAATTGCTTCTATTTTTGGAGGTATACCAGGGGCAGGAGCCACCATAAGAACTGTTGTTAATATT
>CBFHUV010000058.1:0-13348 GCA_965659055.1 Polaribacter sp. | reverse complement strand
TTTTAAATCTGGAGCCTTCATATCCAATAGTTCATGGTTTTTGGCAATGTGAATCATTTGATTTGCAGTTGCACTTTTATCAAATACCGAATAATAGCTTACCACATAGTCATCTTTAGTTTCTGCAATTCCATACCATAGCAAGGCATTTAACACTGTTGGTTGGACTCTGTATCTAAGAGCCTCAACGCCCGCTTTTTCAAAAGAATTTTTAAATACTGTATCGATATACAATTTCGCCATGAGGGTGCAAAGCATATATACAGAGCTAATATAAACACCGGCCTTGGCCCAGCGAATTCGTTTTGGATTGTTTCGTTTAATAAAGAGAACAACAAGCATACAAATTAAAAAGGGTAGGGTATATAATGGATCTACCACAGATATATTATTAAAGGCAATTCGATAGTCCGTAAATGGAGCAAATAATTGAGTTCCGTAAGGGGTAAAACAGTCTAAAATTGGGTGGGTGGCAATTGAAAAGAAAAACAGGAGCATCCAATCTCTTAAGCTAGAACTGTGCTTTCTTTTTTTTGTGTTATAGGCTTCAAAGCTTATAAAGCCCAACACCATTGAGGCGATAACGGCAAAAACTAAAGAGTGCATGATTCCTCTGTGAAAAGCCAATTGATCTATAGAATTCGAATAAAACAGCGCCCCAAGAAATACATCTAAATCAGGGATGGTGCCTCCAATAGCGCCAAAGAGCATAGCTCTGTTTCCAATTTTATTGCCTAAAACCAATTCACCACAAGCAGCCCCTAAAACAATTTGAGTTAATGAATCCATAAAGCAAATGTAAGAAAGAATTTGATTTGCATAAAAGGGCTTAAAATCGTAACATTACGGAACAAAAATAAAACACTACATGGAAAGTAAGAACATCAATCCAAAAGACCCTAAGAACAGCGAAATTATAGAAAATAAAGAACTAAGTATTTGGGAGGCTCTGATCCCTGTTTTTGCACTGATTGTTATGCTTTTTTACAATGTGTTTTTTGCATATGGTGATGATGCTTTAAGTGGGTCAAATCAGTTTATTTTATTAATGGGAGCTTCTGTCGCAGCCATAGTGGGCTTTAAAAATAAAGTGTCTTATACACAAATGATGGAAGAAGTTGCCGAGAATGTAAAATCTACTACTGGTGCCTTACTCATACTTTTAATGGTTGGATCCTTGGCAGGAACTTGGCTAATTAGCGGAATTATTCCATCTATGATTTATTATGGATTGCAAATTTTAAACCCAACGATATTTTTAGCGGCATCGGTTGTTATTTGTGCCATTATTTCTATTGCGACTGGAAGTTCTTGGACCACCTCTGCAACCGTAGGTATTGCTTTGGTTGGGATAGGAAATACGCTTGGAATTTCTCCTGGTATGACCGCTGGTGCGGTTTTATCTGGTGCTTATTTTGGCGATAAAATGTCACCACTTTCTGATACTACAAATCTGGCTCCAGCCATGGCAGGTGGCGATCTTTTTGATCATATCAAATACATGGCAATTACAACAGTTCCAACCATTTTTGTGACCTTAATAGTTTTTATTATCATTGGTTTATCTATAGATACTGCAGGCGTACCAGACATCTCAGACAAATTGAGTGCTATCGATAGTGCTTTTAATATTTCGCCTTGGTTGTTTTTGGTTCCTGCAATTGTTATTTTTTTAATTGTAAGGAAAACACAACCCTTGGTAGCCTTATTGGCTGGAACCCTATTAGGTGGTGTTACGGCAATAATTGCGCAGCCAGACATCGTTGTTAAGGTAGCTGGAGCAGATTCATTGACCTTTAGTTCTGCCTATAAAGGCATTATGAATGCGATGACCGTTAACTCATCTGTAGCCACCACAAGCGCTGAATTAAATGATTTGTTCACTGCAAAGGGAATGAGTGGAATGTTAGGCACTATTTGGTTAATTGTTTGCGCAATGGTATTTGGAGGTGTGATGGATGCAATTGGGGCCTTGGCTAGAATTAGCAAAGCTTTATTAAATATGGCTACTTCTGTATTTGGATTGTTCGCAAGTACAGTGGCAAGTTGTTTGGCCTTGAATGTTACAGCTTCTGATCAGTATTTAGCCATTGTGGTTCCAGGTAAAATGTTTAAAAAAGCCTATGAAGATAAAGGATTAGCTCCTGAAAATTTAAGTAGAACTCTTGAAGATTCTGGAACTGTAACCTCTGTTTTGATTCCTTGGAATACTTGTGGGGCATATCAATCTGGAGTCTTGGGTGTAAGTGTAGCAGATTATTTTTTCTTTGCAATATTCAACTGGTTAAGTCCGATAATGACCCTTATTTTTGCAGCCTTTAATATCAAAATAAAACAATTGGTAAAAAAGTAAATGATTGTAAAGGCCTTCACTTCTGATGCAGAAGAAATTACTCGAGTGGCCTTAACTTCAAAGGCCTATTGGGGGTATTCAGCAGCACAAATTGATATCTGGACGGATGAACTAACAGTGAGTCCTTCCATGATTGAAGAACGGCATGTCTATATCTATAAAGAGAATTGTTCCATTGCAGGATTCTATGTTTTAAACAGGCCTATTGGAAACTTGGTAGAGCTAGAGTTTTTATTTGTATTGCCACAGTATATCGGAAAAGGCCTTGGGAAGAAATTGTTGGGTCATGCAATTGCACTGGCAAAACAGACGACCTCCTGTGAAGCGATGATGCTATATGCAGATCCGAATGCTGAACCCTTTTATCTTCGAAATGGTTTTCACACCATAGACCATAAAGAAAGCAGTATTTTTGGGCGTTTGATGCCTAAAATGATGTATAACCTAGTCTAAGCTTTAGGGCTTCTTCTTGAAGAGGTTGGCCAACACAGAAGCGATTAACAAAATCCATGGAAGTCCGTGTAATAGCAAATCAAAGACATCTTGAAATTGCATAGCATCTTTTCCGCTAAAAGCATTTCCACCGAGAACCCATTGAATTTTTCCCAGAATGTGAGGTGGGTTAAAAGGTGCTAGTCCGAGGGTTAATGATAAGACTAAAAAAGTCTTCCAATTTTTGGCAAGTTGTTTCATGTTTATAATTTTAAATAAACCAATTCCAAACCAATCCAAATCGGATGACAAAATCTCGATAAGGATAATTGGGTGCAGAAAAATAATTCCGTTGTGAAAAGCTCGAAGTCACATTGTCTACCTTAAAGTAGATGCGCGTTCTTCTAACCTGTGCATTGAAAAATACATCTATGGTAGGGTAACCAATTTCTGTGTTGTTTTGCAAGTAAAACTCGTTTAATAATGGATTAAAGGCATTGGCCTTATAGCTTGTGAAAAAATTCAGGGTGGTTCCAATTTGTACTTTCATCGGTTTTCCTTTAAACCAATAATCTGTATAATAGAGTGTATTCCTTGTAACGAACTCAGGAACTCTAAACACAGCAGCACCACTTGCTACTTGCTGATATAAAAAAGTATTGTCTAAGGCAAACTTACCTAGGGTAAATTCTTTGCTTGCCTTCAGTCTCATATAGGTGATGTTCTCTCCAGATTGTATGGGTTTTGAATTTTCGTCAAAATAGGTATAGTTTTCTATATTGCAAAAATCGGCAGAAGCGCTTAGCCATTTGGTTTGAATTCCAACATGCAAGTTCCGCGTATTTACATTTTTAAAGTTGGAGTTTTCCCAATTGTAATTATCGTAGGAACTTTGGTACAAGATACTGTTAAAGTTTGGCGATTTAGAATTTAGTAAAAGACTTGCATTTAAGCGAAAGTTCTCAGACTTCTGATAGCTAGCCTCACTGTAAAAATGATTTCCAGAAAGTAAGGTAGTACCAGGGGTTATTAAAAAATTTGAGTTGAACTTAAAATTCTTGATAACAGCCTGCCAATTGGCTCCAAAACCCAAAGAGCTCCCCAGTAATTTAGGTGTCGAAATTGGAGTGGTAGTAGGGTTAATGTCTTGGGCGTAACCATAGGCATAATTGCTATAATTTGCCAAGGCTCTAAAAGTTCCTAACACATATTTAGAATTAAATTCTAAATAAAATTGATTGTCAATGCGCTTGTTTTCTAATTGGTCATTAATGTTACTCAAGGCACTGGTACTTCCAAAAAAATTAGAATTCACCGTAGTTTGAGTAAACTCATACGTCTGAGTTTCATGTGTAAAAGCATGACCAATTTTTAAATTGCTAAAATCTTTTGATTGGTTGTTTTCCTTATTTCGAAACATTTTATAATCCTGCTCTATATACAATCGGTTGCCTTCAAACAGCGTTTCTGTATTCTCTAGATTAACATCCAATCTACCGCGTTCCTTAAAGTTTGGGTCATTCGAAATAAAATCGACAAGCGCAGAAGTTGTCAAGCCTCCATTTTCTTGATTCATTAAATCTTGCTTGGCGAGATGCCCTCGAATTTCGTAGCGCTCATTTTGAGTCCGGTAACTAAAAAGTGTTCTAAAATTACCATGGCTCGCCAAAGAATTACGAAATTTCCCCAAGGAACGTAGACCTCTATAAGCAATACCAACATTACAGCGCTTGGAAAAATTTAAGGTAAAAAGCACATCCAATACTTGCCCTTGTTGCATTCCAGTTCTGTATAGAATTTCTGTCGTCGGGGTTGGAACTTCGTAATAATTGATTTCTTCTTTTTTGAGATAGTTAAATTGTTTTCCAGAAACTCCCATTGCTGGAGCAGCACCTAATACACTATAATCATAGCTCAGGGCATTAAAAGTTTGCCCTTGGTTAGAAAAGGACAAAAGGCCAAAAAGATCTTTTCTTAAAAAATTGAATTTGTATTCCTTAGCAAGAGTTAAGGTGGTATCTATAAAGGTGGTATCCTTTTTAAAAGAAATAATTTTATAGTCAGTAAACTTGGTTTTTCCGCTTAAGGTTACTGTTATTTCTGAAGTAGGGACTGTGTCTTGTGCCACATTATTAAAGAGATTGTTATTATTTCCAGTTGTTCTATTTTGACTCTGTGCTAAGTTTGTCAAAAAAAACAGGCATATAAAAACAATTAAAAACTTCTTCATGAAACAAGGTTTGTCAGGCAAATGTAAAATATTTAAACGGAAAAAAAGAGGAATTGTTTCCTCTAAAACTGTTAATTTGTACTCATGTTAGAAGCCAATTATAGTGGTGTTGTTTTAGAGGCAGGGACAGACGAAGCAGGCAGAGGTTGTTTGGCGGGTCCTGTGGTTGCTGCTGCTGTAATATTGCCTTCTAATTTTGAGCACCCCTTATTAAACGATTCCAAACAACTTACAGAGAAGCAACGTCTGCATTTAAAACCAATGATAGAGGCGGCTGCCTTAAGTTATGGTGTGTGTTTTGTAGCTCCAGATGAAGTAGATGCTATAAACGTATTGCAGGCATCAATTACAGGGATGCAGCGGGCTCTTGCCCAATTAAATCCTCAGCCAGAGTTTATTATCGTCGATGGTAATAAATTTAAACCCTACCAAGAAATACCGCATCAGACCATCGTTAAAGGAGATGCTAAATTTTTAAGTATTGCCGCAGCTTCTGTGTTGGCTAAAACCTATAGAGATGCCTATATGGAAGATTTGCACACGCAATTTCCTGAGTATGGTTGGAATCAAAACAAAGGCTATCCTACCAAAAAGCATAGGGACGCTATAAGAGCTTTTGGGATTACTCCACATCATAGAAAAAGCTTTCGCTTGCTTCCCGAACAGTTAAAATTAGATTTGTAAAACGCATCCTATTTTCTGAAAAGAATCTTCTTTTTTTAGCTTCATTTTTAAGAAAGTTCAGCTATTTTAGCAAGCTAAATTCCAATCTCATGATTAAAAGAACACGTGCAGAAATCACCAAATGTATTTTACATAAAGTGGCCAACAAATACAATAGTGGCCAGAATAATTTTTCGGAAAATTTAATGCGTTTCGATGAAGAAAGCTACCAGCTTATGTTGCCGTTTCTTTTAAAACCCTTTAGCAATCTAACGCAAAGTTATCGTTTTAGTCATCATGCAGATGTGCGCCTTAACGAAATGAATAACTATGCAAATGCCATTTTTAAAGATGAAAGCACTTTTATAGCTCAATCTAAAAATATGGTTAACCATTTGTATGAGCAATCCAATTCTGCGCAAATTAAAAAAGGTGATGTGATTGTGGCGTATATAGAAGGGATTGAATACCAAGATGTGCTTACAGAGGCGATTGGATTTTTTAAAATAGAAAATAAGGTAGATTTTTTTCAAACCTATTTAGAGGAAGGTAGTTTTGACGTAGCTGTTCAACAAGGGATTAGCACAAAAAAAATAGACAAAGGTTGTCTTATTTTAAATACTTCAGATACAGAAGGTACCTTAGTTTTAAGTGTTGATAACAACAATTATGATGCTCAATATTGGATAAAAAACTTTTTGTCAGTTGCCTATGCTGATGATAGAAACCAGCACACACAGAGTTATTTGGAACTCTGTAAAGAGTTTTCTGAGGAAATCATCAAGCCAGAGTTTGGAAAGCAGGAGCAGAGTCAATTTTTAGCCCATACGGTAGATTATTTTAAAGAAAATGAATCCATCGATTATGCTGCTTTTAAAGATGAGCTTTTTGAAGAAGACAAGCACAAATCAATGTTTGATGATTATAAAAAGCATTTTGAAAGTTTAAACGATGTGCTTATTCGAAATAATTTTGAGGTATCCGATGTGGTGCTTAAAAGAGAAAAGCAACGCATTAAAACCAGCATCAAATTAGATACTCATATCGAAATAAAATTAGATATAGACGCTCCAGATGCGGCTTCTGAATATTTAGAAAGAGGTTATGATGAAGAGAAAAAAATGAAGTACTACAAAGTGTATTTTAATGAAGAAAAATAAAGGCTCATCTTCTTTATAATCAGCTTTAATTTTCTCTAGTAATTTAGAAACAAAAAGTGTATATTTACCTATACTAAACTTGGTAGATATGAAAAAAGCAGTCTTAGGATGTGTTTTTTTGCTTTGTTGTCTTCAAACAAGTATCGCTCAAGAAACAAAGCAAACCTTCACTTCAGAATTAGGAAAATTTTCGATAGCTCATCAATCCGAAATAAGAGAGAGCTCCAAACAAAATGAAAACAGCACTTTGTATCGAGCTGCCTTTCGGGATCAGGACATGATGTTTGTGGTCTCAAGCACCCATCAAAAAAACCAGGCAAATAATATTGATAATCTTTTAAATGCCTCCTTAAAAAACTTTACGACAGCCACCAAGGCAACTTTATTAAGTCAAAAAATCGTTTCTGAAAAAGGGACCAAAGGGGTACATGCTATTTTGAAAATGGAAGAAAATGGTCTTCAAGCAGAATATAAAGTCTATGCAAAAGGCTTGTATTTGTATCAGTTAATGGTTTTTGCTAAGGCAGAAAATTTCAAAGCACCTCAAGCCAATTCGTTTTTTAACTCTTTTGCCATGTTGGAATAATCAATAGATTCTTTTAAAAGTCAAAGCGTTCAACTTCAAAGGCAATTTTAAAATGTTTTAGTATTTTTTCTTTGACTTCTTCTAGTGGAATTTCTTTACCGAGCTCTGCATGCATAGAGCTTACGGCTTTTCCTTTAATTCCACATGGAATAATATTGTCAAAATAACCAAGATTGGCATTCACATTTAAGGCAAAGCCATGCATGGTCACCCAACGGCTTGTCCGGATTCCCATAGCACAAATTTTACGAGCAAAAGGCGTTCCTACATCCAGCCAAACACCGGTGTCTCCCTTGCTACGCTCACCTTTCAAACCGTATTCCGCAAGGGTGTTGATAATTACATCCTCTAAAAAGCGCAAATATTTATGAATATCTGTAAAGAAATTTTCCAAATCTAAAATAGGATACCCAACAATCTGACCTGGACCGTGATAGGTAATATCACCTCCTCTATTAATTTTGTAAAAACGAGCTCCTTTAGCTTCCAATTGAGCTTCGTTAAGCAACAAATTGCTTAGATCACCACTTTTTCCTAAGGTATATACATGAGGGTGCTCTACAAATAAAAAATAATTAGATGTTGGTAGGTCTGTTTGAGCTTTTCTATTAGCAATTTTTAGGTCGACAATCTCTTGTAAAAGGGTGCTTTGATACTCCCAAGTTTCTTGGTAATCTTTAAGTCCTAAATCTTGTATTTGTACAGTTTTGTTTATCATTGTAGAATGCAAAGGTAAATATTAATTATCTTTGTAGGTATATACTTAGGTTTGTAATTTGGTACGTAACACATGAAAAAAATACTAAACTATTTCTTATTAGGTTGTTTGTTTGTCAGCACAACTATTTTTTCTCAAACATCCTTTGAACGCATTCCAACAGTTCCTCAAACGAATGAGCAAGAATTAACACTACGCTCTAATAGTCCTGAAAATTTTCAATTGTATTCTTTGAATGCCGATTTGTTAAGCACTAGTCTGCCAAATACTCAGGCGAGAAATCAATTAGCAAGCGATCAAAAAATCATCAATTTGCCAACCCCTCTCGGGGTGCAACGTTTTTCAGTAAAAGAATATTCAGTATTGTCTGATGAGCTAGCTTTGCAGTTTCCTCAAATAAAATCTTATATGGGTGTGGGCTTAGATGACCCAACGGCTAAAGTGCGGTTTAGTATGGCTGCTGATGGTTTTCACGCCATGTTCAGTTCTACCAACTATCCTGTTTATTTTTTAGATCCATACACTAAAGATGCTAAGATTTTAATTGGCTATCAGAAAAGTTCGAATAAAACCCAAGATTTTGAATGTTTGGTTCAAGAACAAAAAACTGTTTTTAGCCAAAGGACTACTCAAAACAAATTGATGGGTCATGATGGTAAATTAAGAACCTATAGATTAGCCGTAGCTGCTACTGCAGAATACTCTGCCTTTCATTTAAACAATCAGGGTGTAGCAGGTTCTGCTACTTTGGATCAGAAAAAAACTGCTGTACTTTCTGCTATTAATACCTCCATTACGCGGGTGAATGCAATTTTTGAAAGAGATCTAGGGGTGCGCATGCAATTGGTAGGAAACAATGCCAATCTTATTTTTTTTGATACCGCTTTGGATGGATTTTCGAACAATGATGCAGATGCGTTAATTGATGAATCTCAGTCTAAAATCGACAACCTTATTGGGAGTGCCAATTATGATATTGGCCATACCTTTAGCACTGGAGCCGGAGGCTTGGCGGGCGGTGGTGTAGTTTGCATATCTGGTCAGAAAGCAAAAGGGGTAACTGGCTCTGGTTCTCCTATTAATGATACTTTTGATATTGATTTTGTGGCGCATGAAATTGGACATCAGTTTAATGCCAATCATACACAATATAATGATTGTAATAGTAATGGTGCCACCGCAGTCGAGCCGGGAAGTGGCTCTACCATTATGGGCTATGCTGGAATCTGTGCGCCTGATGTGCAAAGCAACAGTGATGCCTATTTTCATGCCATTAGTATAGAAGAAATGTGGAGTTTTGTGCTGTTTAACACCAGCTGCTCTGTGACTACAGAAACAGGAAACACTGCACCTACAGCGCAAGCTGGGGGAGATGTTACCATTCCTAAATCTACTCCATTTGTATTAAAAGGAGCGGGTACTGATGCGGATGCAGGGAATGTATTAAGCTATAATTGGGAGCAGTGGGATATTCAGCCAGGCTTCCCGATGAGCCCACTAGCAAGCAGTGCTGGAGGGCCGATGTTTCGTTCTATCAATTCTAGTAACAGTCCAAATAGATACTTGCCGGCCTTAAATACTGTTTTGTCTGGACAAACAGCAAATACCTGGGAGGTATTGCCTTCGGTAACTAGAAATCTAAATTTTAGACTTACTGTAAGAGATAATGTAAATGCAACCAATTTTGATAATATAAAAGTTTCTGTAGATGGAAACTCGGGCCCTTTTTTGGTGACCTCGCAAGCTAGCAATACGACCTTGCTTGGAAATTCTACTCAGACAATTACTTGGAATGTCGCGAATACCAATGTAGGCCCTATCAATTGTACTTTTGTAAATATTTTACTCTCTACAGATGGAGGTCAAACCTATCCAACAACTTTGTTAGCCAATACGGCAAACGATGGTACCGAAGAGGTGAATCTTCCAAATGTTAATACAAGTTTAGCTAGAATTAAAATAGAATCAGTCAACAATTTGTTTTATGCAGTAAATGCGAGCAATTTTAGTATTGATCAAACTGCAAGTTTAGACGATGTGGTCTTTCCTAATTTTGCCTTATATCCAAACCCAACAAAAGGAAAGCTAAGACTTCAATTTGAAACCCTTGCTTCTCAAGTAAAGATTAATTTAGTGGATCTTCAAGGAAGGTTAATTAATTCAGCAGTTTTTGAACAAGCAGCTTCCGTCTTTAACAAAGAATTGGACTATAGTCAGGTAGTACCTGGTTTGTATTTATTGCAAATTCAAAATGGCAACAAGCAATTGGTGAAAAAGATTCTAATAAACTAGTTTAAGATTTTACATCTTGCTTTTTTACAGAATTACCCAGGTTTTTTTTGAACTGTCCCTGTGTTAAAGAGTTTTCAATAAATATCATAGGGCATACCAAATTAAAGAGTTTCTATAAGTCTTGTAAATTAATTCAACTTAAAATTGACTTGTTCACTTTCTAGTGTGCTTAGTAACTCATTGGTGATTTTTATTTTTGTATTTCTACTCGGTAAATTTAGCTCAATTTGTTCCTTTTCATCATAGATGGTAAAATGTACAGCTTGTTTCCCAGCATTGTTTGAGAATAGTTCTTGTAGCTTTTTAATTTGTTCCTGATTCACATCGGTTAGTGGCAATTGTACGGTAATTTTTTTACACAAATTATCCATGGTGTCATGCAAGAGTTTGACATCTGTAAATTGCATTCTAGGTTCTCCCACTATGCCAGTTTCTTTATTGGGATATCCTTTATTAATAGCAACCCGCAAGAATAAAAAGGAATTAGGAACCAAAAAGTGTCTAAATTTTAAATAGTCCTCCCCAAAAATTCGAAACTCGTAACTTTCATTATAATCTTCAACAGTAAATAAGCCCCAGCCTTTACCCATTTTTGAAACACGGTGTTGCACATCGGTAAGGATGCCTGCAAAAGACAAATTCATTCCTACATGTTTTTGTAAATCCTCCTTAAAATACGATAGGTTGGCATTGCAAAAACGCAGTTCATTTTTAAAATCATCCAAGGGGTGTGCCGAAATATAAATACCAACCACTTCTTTTTCCTTACCTAGCAATTCCATAGTGCTCCAAGTCTCACAATTTGGAATCATTGGTTCAGGTAACTGAATGTCAGAGGCTTCCCCAAACAAAGAAACCTGTGAGGAGTTTTGACCCTCTTGATATTTGTTTCCATAACGCAAGGCTTTTTCTATAAAAGTCAGCCCTTTTTCATCTAATTCATAATATTGAGCCCTGTGTGTATTGCTAAAGGAGTCAAAACCTCCGGCTAAAATTAAACCGTCAAAAGCTTTCTTGTTGGCAACTCTTAAGTCGACTCTTTTTGCCACATCAAAAATAGAACTGAAAGGCCCATTGGCTTTGCGCTCATCAATAATCGCTTTTACAGCAGAACTTCCAACCCCTTTAATAGCTGCCATTCCAAAACGGATGGCGCCTTCTTTGTTTACAGAAAACTTAGAATAGGACTCATTAATATCGGGTCCTAAAACGGTGATACCCATTCGTTTTGCTTCTTCCATAAAAAACGAAACCTGTTTGATGTCGTTCATGTTGTTAGACAAGACAGAAGCCATATACTCACCTGGGTAATGTGCTTTTAAATAGGCAGTTTGATAGGCAATCCAAGCATAACAGGTAGAGTGACTCTTATTAAAGGCATAACTAGCAAAGGCCTCCCAGTCTTTCCAAATTTTTTCTAATTGGGTGGCATCATGACCGTTTAAGCTGGCCTGCTCAATAAATTGAGGTTTCATCTTTGCCAAGACATCTGCTTGTTTTTTACCCATGGCTTTTCGCAATACATCGGCTTCACCTTTGGTAAAATTGGCTAACTTTTGCGACAAGAGCATCACCTGCTCTTGATAGACGGTAATTCCATAGGTTTCTGCCAAATACTCTTCCATGGCCGGCAAGTCATAGGCAATTTCCTCGACACCGTGTTTTCTATTGACAAAAGATGGAATATATTCCATTGGCCCAGGTCTATATAAGGCGTTCATGGCAATAAGATCTGCAAAAACTGTTGGTTTTAAGGACCGCATGTGTTTTTGCATTCCAGGAGATTCATACTGAAAAATACCAACTGTTTCTCCACGTTGAAAGAGTTCATAGGTTTTTTCATCATCTAAAGGAAAACTTTCAGGATCTAATAAAACGCCATGTCTTGCTTTTACAATTTTTACAGTATCTTTTATTAAGGTTAAGGTTTTTAAGCCTAAGAAGTCCATTTTTAGTAGACCAGCACTTTCCACCACAGAGTTGTCAAACTGGGTAACATACATGTCAGAGTCTTTGGCCAAGGCCACAGGAACGTAATTGGTAATATCAGAAGGCGTAATAATAACCCCACAGGCATGAATCCCGGTATTTCTTACCGAGCCTTCTAAAACTCGAGCTTTGTTAATGGTTTCTGCAATCAGATCTGTTCCTTCTGATAGTTGAATCAAATCATTCACCAACAGATATTCCTCAGAACGCAAATTTGCTTTTAAACCCTTTTCATCCAAAGAAAATAACTTTTTAAGTTTCATTCCAGGAATCAATTTCGCAATTCTGTCTGCTTCAAATAAAGGCAAATCGAGTACACGGGCGGTGTCTCGAATTGAAGATTTGGCAGCCATAGTGCCATAAGTAATAATTTGCGCTACCTGATTGGAGCCGTATTTATTGATGACATAATCCATAACACGCCCTCGCCCTTCATCATCAAAATCAATATCAATATCGGGCATGGACACACGCTCAGGATTCAAGAAACGCTCAAAAAGCAAATCGTACTTGATTGGGTCTAAATTGGTAATCCACAAACAATAGGCAACTACCGATCCTGCAGCAGAACCCCTTCCTGGGCCCACGGCAACATCCATTTTTCGGGCTTCTCGAATAAAGTCTTCTACAATTAAGAAGTAACCAGGATAGCCAGTTTTCTCTATAACCTCCAATTCAAAATCGATGCGCTCAATAATGGCTTCTGTAAGCTCTCCATAGCGTTTTTTAGCACCTTCATAAGTCAAATGACGCAGATAGTTGTTTTCACCGCGTTTGCCTTCATCTTCAAGGTCTTTTGGGTCTTGAAATTCTGAAGTAATATCAAAAGCCGGCAATAAAACGTTTCTAGCTAGGCTATAGATTTCTATTTTATCAACAACTTCTTGAATGTTTAATATGGCTTCTGGTAAGTCAGCAAAGATGG
>CBFHUV010000057.1:0-13379 GCA_965659055.1 Polaribacter sp. | reverse complement strand
TATAAGGTGTCGTGGCCGAGTGGCTAGGCAGTGGTCTGCAACACCATCCACAGCGGTTCGAATCCGCTCGACACCTCTAAAAAACGCTCCTAAGTTAGGAGCGTTTTTTGTTTTCTATCAAAAAAAAAGACGAAAAAATCATTCCAAAGAGATGCATCTGGCTTATTTTCAGTAAAAAACTTTACATTCGTAATCAAACAAATAAATGAGATATGTTAAGTATACTTTCTTTTGTCGGGTTCACGGTATTGGTAGCGGTTATTTCTTATTATGCCACTAGAAAAACTAATGAAAAAACCTCAGATGGTTATTTTTTAGGAGGGAGAAGTTTAACTGCAGGAGTTATTGCAGGGTCTTTATTATTAACCAACCTTTCTACAGAGCAAATAGTTGGACTAAATGGATCTGCGTACAAAAGTGGTTTGTCCGTTATGGTTTGGGAAACCCTTGCGGCCATAGCCATGATCGTTACAGCGCTATATTTGTTGCCAAAATACTTAAAAGGAGGTTTAACAACGGTGCCTGGTTTTTTAGCGAAACGCTTTGATATTGCTACAAAAACACTAACATCTGGTTTGTTTCTTACAGGCTATGTGGTGGTCCTTTTGCCTGTAATTTTATATTCTGGTGCTTTGGCAATTAGCGGTATGTTTAATGTTCCGCATTTGCTAGAGGTTAGCCAAACTCAATCAATATGGATTTGCGTATGGGGAATCGGTATTATCGGATCTATCTACGCTATTTTTGGAGGATTAAAAGCCGTTGCTGTTTCAGATTCAATCAATGCAATAGGTCTGCTTGTTGGGGGAATACTCATCCCAATTTTTGGTTTGCTAATGATTGGCGATGGAAGTATGTTAGATGGCTTGTCAATTTTGGTTTCAGAGAATCCTGACAAATTTAATTCAATGGGAGGACCCACAGATCCAGTTCCGTTTTATACAATTTTCACAGGAATGATGTTGGTTCAATTATTTTATTGGGGAACCAATCAGCAAATTATCCAAAGAGCCTTAGGTGCTAAAAATTTAGCAGAAGGGCAAAAAGGATTGTTATTGGCTTCATTTATTAAGATTCTAGGACCTATTATCGTTGTATTACCAGGCTTAATCGCATATCATCTATTTCAAGGAAGATTGGATAATGCAGACGATGCCTATCCAATGCTTGTTAATAAAGTATTACCACCATCTTTGCTTGGATTTTTTGCTGCCGTATTATTTGGTGCAATTTTAAGTTCATTTAATAGTGTTTTAAACAGCTCTGTAACCTTGTTTGGAATTGACATCTACAAGCAACACATCAACAAGGAAGCTACCGAAAAGACAGTTGTTAAATACGGAAAAATGTTTGGGGTTGTTTTGGCCATCGCGGCCATGTTTATTGCTCCAATGATTGCAGATGCAGGTAGTTTATTCGATTATTTACAGGAAATAAATGGAATTTATAGCATTCCAATTTTAACCATTATCACCATAGGGTATGCTACAAAGTATGTACCTGCTATAGCTGCTAAAATTGGATTATTTTCTGGTTGTATTTTATACATTATTAGTCAATTTATACTTCAACCCTACTTTGTAGATGCCGCCCTTCAAACGGCCTCTTTGGATGGAATTACAAATATCGCTGAGCTGGTCTTAGTCAAAGCCAATGCCTATCCTCACTACTTGGATGTAATGGCGATCTTATTTGTGCTTAACATTGTTATTATGCTCATTATTGGCAAATTAAAACCCAGAGAAACTGCCTTTATTCATGAATATACAGAGCAGGTAGACATTACTCCATGGAAGCATACGAGAACTGTTGGAATTGCCATCTCTTTACTTGTGGTTGCGATTTATATATGTTTTTCATAACCAAAGAAATATGAACGAACAGCCATAAAATTTTTAATTTTATCCATATGTATGGTTAAATTAGGTTGTGAATATTAACAAAAATGAGTTGTATTAATGTTCTTATTTAAAACTGAAATTTTCATATAATGGTTGTTCACAAAGTAAAAGATTTCATCTAAATGTGTTGATTTTAAGAGGTCTATATGAAGAAAAAAATTCAATTTCTTGGGTGAATCTCTCCTTAAAGTGTGTTTTTTGCAAAGTTGGAAGTGCTACAATTTTAAAAATCACCTATACAGAAGCACTACAAAAGACAAATAACATCCATTTTATTTTAGAGGGACCATGTCGAATAAAATCAAGTATTTATAGGGTTTTCACGCTTGTATGTTTTTTGTATAGGTGCTTTTTTGTTCACCTATACATAAGATTTGTAATTTTCAACAAATACTTAAAAGTCTTTTTATGAAAAGAATTATTTTATCAACGCTCTTTACACTAGCAACAATTTGTGTTAGTTCTCAAAGCATCACTGTTAAAGGTGTTGTTACAGATAAAAACACACAAGAAACCTTAGTGGGAGTTAATGTAGTTGTAAAGAACACAATGAACGGTGTCAATACAGATCTAGACGGAAACTATCAAATATTAAACGTGCCAAAGGGAGCAACTTTAGTGTTTAGTTATATTGGATATGCCACGAAAGAAGTAATTGCAAATGAATCAACTCTTAATGTTGTTTTAGAAGAAGCTGCGCAAACTTTAGATGAGGTTGTAATTATAGGGTATGGTAGTCAAAGAAAAAAGGAATCGACAGGAGCTGTTTCTGTTATTTCTAATGAAACTATTGAAAACTTAAAACCCACTCGAATTGAGCAGGCGCTTCAAGGCCAGGTTGCTGGGGTAAACATCACCTCTTCTTCTGGAGCACCAGGTGCCGCATCTAACATTCGTATTAGAGGTATCTCTACCAATGGTAACAACAACCCTTTAATATTAGTAGACGGGAATGTTATTGAAGATTTAAGTGTGGTGAACCCTTCAGATATTGAATCTATTAACGTTTTAAAAGATGCTACCGCTGGTATTTATGGAGTTCGAGGGGCGAATGGAGTAATCCTTATTACAACAAAGACAGGAAGAAAGAATACAGACTTTAAATATATATTTAATTCGTACGGAGGTTTTCAGGAAACTACACGAAAAATTCCTTTACTAAATGCTACCGAGTATGCCCTTTTAGCAAATGAAGCGTATGCTGCTAATGGAGAGGCATTGCCTTTTACAAATATTAGCGCTCTAGGACAAGGAACAGATTGGCAACAAGAGGTTTTTAAAAGAGCACAAATTTTAAGTACCGATATTACTATTAATAAAGGAACAGAAAAATCGCAATTTTCTTTTGGAGCATCCTACTTGGATCAAGATGGTATTGTAGGGGGAGAAAAATCAAATTTCAACAGAACCACAGCAAAGTTTAATTTTAGCACAGAACTGTTTAAAAAACTTAAGCTAACCACTTCTACTATTTATTCTAATGTAAACAGAAAAGGATTGGCAGAGAATGTATTGGGTTCTGTATTGTTTAATGCATTGAACATGCCTTCTAATTTAACAGTTAGAGATGCTAATGGAGATTATACCATTGCACCAAATACAGGGGTTGGAATTGAGGTTGTGAATCCACTTGCTCAAGCCTTTAATACCTATAATATTTCTAAAGTGAATAAAATCTCTGGAAGCTATGCTTTAAACTATAATTTTTCGGACTATTTTTCTGCAGAAACCAGAATTCAATTTAACAAGGCAACCGTTAAATCGAAAGCCTATTATCCAGAAGTGTACTATGGATCTGGAAAAGTATTTAATACAGTAAATGACTTAGCGGGTCTTTCAGACACAATTAATAGTTCAACAGTAAACGAATCTGAGCAAACTTTTCAGGATTATACCTTCGATGCTTTTATAAAGTATGAAAGAACTTTTAACGAGAAGCACCAACTTAAAACCTTGTTTGGAACTTCAGTGATAAAATCAGAAGGAATAAACGAAAGCAATTTATTAGGTTTTGGAGCTAACGGATCTACTTTAAATTCGGTAAGCGTTGCAACAGCAGATAGTTTTCAAGACAACTTAGCATTAAGCAATTCTCCAAGAAAATTCTTTGACAGTAGATTGTTGTCTTACTTTATGAGATTGCAGTATTCCTACAACGACAAATACCTGTTTTCTGCAGTAGTGAGAAGAGATGGATCTTCAAACTTTGGACCAAAAAATAAATTTGGATATTTTCCAACAGGTTCATTGGGTTGGGTACTTTCAGAAGAAGCCTTTTTAAAAGATTCTAAGGTGATTAACTTTATGAAGTTAAGAGCTAGTTATGGAATCATTGGAAATGATAGAATTGCCAATTTCGGATTTGTTTCATTGCTGTCAGGAGAAGGTACTTACGTATTTAATGATCAACTTACTTTTGGAACTGCTGTGGGAGCTATTGCAAACCCAGAGATTAGATGGGAAAAGCAAAAACCGCTTGATATCGGTTTAGACCTTAAGTTATTTAATAAGTTTGATATTACTATTGACTATTTTAATAAGAAAACAGAAGACTTATTATTATCTCCGCAGGTATCAGGAATCTTAGGAGCATCAGCTCCAGGAGCATCAGGACCATTAGTGAATGCTGGTACTGTAGAAAATAAAGGATTTGAGTTTTCTATTGGGTATAAAGAAATCGTTTCTGATGATTTTAGTTTTAATCTAAACTTCAACTTTACAACGCTTCAAAATGAAGTACTTTATGTAGGAAGTGAAACAGGTGTGTTATTTGGAGGATCATTTGGAGTTGGACAAGAACCACCTTCTAGAATGGAAAAAGGATTTCCTATCGGTTATTTCTATGGATATAAAACAGATGGAATCTTCCAAAATCAAAGCGCTGTTAACAACCACGCAACACAAACAAATGCAAGTCCAGGAGACTTAAGATTTGTTGACGTAAATAATGATGGAATCATAGACCCTAAGGATAAAACGTATATTGGAGATCCAATTCCAGATCTTACAATGGGATTAAATTTTTCATTTGATTATAAGAATTTTGATTTTAACATGTATGCTTTTGCATCATTGGGTAATGAAATTGTGAGAAACTATGAAAGAAACTTGCCACTGACAAACAAGCCTGCTTATTATTTATCAAGATGGACAGGACCTGGAACGAGTAATGATTTTCCAAGAGTTACGACAGGCGCAACGAACAATACCTTATTTTCTGATTTTTACGTAGAGGATGGTTCTTTTATTCGCTTGCAAAATGTTCAAATAGGATATACCTTAAACCCTAAACTTTCAGGAAAAATAGGTTTGGATAAATTAAGATTGTTCGTAACGGCAAACAATTTATTTACACTTACAAAGTATAAAGGTTATGACCCAAGTGCTTCTAGCGGAGCTCCAATTGGAGGAGGTATTGATCAAGGATTTTATCCAACTCCAAAGACATTTTTATTTGGCTTAAATGTTAATTTTTAATAAAAAAGAGATGAAAAAATTAAACATAAAATATTTATTTATCATTCTAGTATTGTTAAACACATCTTGTAGTGATGACTTTGTTGATGTTAAATCAACAGTTGAAAACTCAGAGGATTATTTCAATACTCAAGAAGATTATGAAAAAGCATTAATCGGAGCATACGATTTATTGCAATCAACCTACTTAAATGTTTTATTAGGAGAGATTGCTTCTGATAATACTTTAGCTGGAGGAGAAAGTGCAACTGATGTTGTCGGAATTCAGGAGGTTGATGATATGATTCATACAGGAAGCAATCAACAATTAAGAGATATTTGGAGTTGGATGTTCTCAGGTGTGAATAGAGCAAATTATATACTCGAATTTCAGGATAAGATAGATTTTACTGGTAAAAATGAAATTATTGCACAAGCAAGATTTTTAAGAGCCTATTACTATTTTGAATTGGTTAAGTGGTTTGGAGATGTTCCACTTGTAGTAGATAAAAGATTATTATTTGGAGATCAATTCACCGTTGAAAGAACTCCAAAAGCTGAGGTTTATACTCAAATAGAAGAAGATCTAATCTTTGCCGCGGCCAACTTACCTTATGTACAGTTAGAAAAAGGAAGAATTACCAAAGGCGCAGCACAAGCTTTGTTAGGGAAAGCCTATTTGTATCAAAATAAATTTACTGAGGCCTCAGGGGTTTTAGAAGATCTAATTTTAAAAGGACCATATGATTTGGTAACCGATTATAACACGATTTTTGAAGCAAGTGGGGAAAACAATATAGAATCTGTCTTTGAAGTTCAATATTCAGAATTAGAAGGGGCTGGCTTTGGCTGTTTGCAATGTAGTGAAGGAAATGTAGCTGTCGGTTTTAGTGGTGTAAGAAATTACAATGGACCAGATTTCACCTCAGGATTTAGTTTTAATGTTCCAACGCAAAAAATAGTAGATGCTTTTGAAGCAGGCGATAACAGAAAAGATGTAGCAATTTTGGATATTAACGCATGGGCAGCCTTAAAAGGAGCGACTTTCGCAACAGGATTCGAACACACAGGATTTTTTAATCGCAAATATATTCCTAGAGTTAGAGGAGCAAATGCACAAGGAGATAGAAACTTAACAAATCCAAACAACTACAGAGCTATTCGATTTGCAGATGTTTTATTAATGGCTGCAGAGGCATTTAATAGAGGATCAATTGATGATGGAAAAGCCCAATCATATCTTAATAGAGTAAGAAGAAGAGCGTTTGGAGATATGCTTCATGATGTATCAACAACAGGATCTTCACTTACGAATGATATTTATCACGAAAGAAGAGTTGAGCTTGCAGGAGAAGGTCACCGCTTTTTTGATTTGGTTAGAACTGGAAAAGCTGCACAAGAAATTAATGGATTTGTAGCGGGTAAACATGAATTATTCCCGATACCTTCAATTGAAATAGAATTGGCAGGAAACAGATGGACTCAAAACCCTGGTTATTAAAAAACTGTAATGATGAAAACAACAAAACAAATAATTAGAATAGTACTTGCCCTTTTTATCATTGGAGCCTGTACAGATAATTTAAGGGATTTTAACTATTTAGAATCCATAGCAGCGCCTTCAAATCTTTCGGCTACATATTCAATAGCGCAAGACAATACAGGAGAGGTTACAATTTCTCCTATTGCTGATGGAGCCAAAGATTTTGACGTGTATTTTGGTGACGCAACTACGAGCCCGGTAAAAGTACCTTCTGGAGAAAGTATTAAACACACCTATGCAGAAGGAACGTATGAGGTTAAAATGATTGCTTACAATATTAACGGCGAAACTGCAGAACATAAACAACCCTTGGTTGTATCGTTTAAAGCACCTCAAAATTTAATTGTGCTTATTGAAAATGATAAAGCAGTATCTAAACAAGTAAATATTACTGCAAAAGCTGAATTCGCTACTATGTATGAGTTTTATACGGGTGAACTTGGAAACACAACACCAATTACTGGGAACATAGGAGAGACCATTTCATATACCTATGCAGCACCAGGAAAATATTCTGTAAAAGTGATTGCAAAAGGAGCTGCGATTGCCACGACAGAATACACAGCAGATTTTGATGTTACAGAAATCTTAGCGCCAACTGAAGCTGCTCCAGCACCTCCAACAAGACTTGCTACCGATGTAGTCTCAATTTACAGTGATAAATACACGAACGTAAATGTTAGTGAATGGAATCCTAATTGGGGTCAATCAACGGTTTTAACAACAGAAACTATTGTGGGGGATAATACCTTGCGTTATGCTAGCTTAAACTATACTGGAATCGTTACGGATTATGGAAATCCAACAGATGTTTCTGCTATGGAATATGTGCATTTTGATTATTGGACGCCAGATGCAACAGCCTTGGCTTTTAAATTAGTTAATACCTCTAAACCAGCAGGAGCAGATAAAGAGTCAGAAGTAGCAGTGCCTACCATTGAATTGGGTACATGGAAAAGTGTAGACATCAAATTGTCTGACTATACCACAGACTTAACAGGGATTACACAAATGTTGTTCTCTTCGTCAAGCGCAATTGTTTTTATAGACAACTTGTATTTCTATAAAAGTCCATCTGCCGCAAACAACGTAACTCCAATCACTTTTGAAACGCCATTTAGCTTAAGTTCTTTTGACGGTGGTGATATTTCAATGGTTGCGAATCCTGATACAAATGGAAACTCATCATCTATGGTTGCCAAAATGGTAAAAGGCGTCGGACAAGTATGGGCTGGATCAAAAATAACGGTAAACAACGCCTTTTCGTTTGCAGGAGGACAACGGTTAAAGCGAAAGTTTGGTCTCCTAGAGCAGGTTTAAAAGTACTTATGAAATTTGAAGACGCTACCCCTTGGCCAAACACAGTTGCCTCAGCAGCAGTAACCGCAACCACCACCACTGCAAATGCATGGGAAGAATTAACTTTTGACTTTACAGGAATAAGCACAGCTGTTGACTTTACAAACTTGGTTTTAATAATGGACGATGGAACCAATGGTGATGGTACAGCAAATTACACCATTTATGTTGATGATATTTCAATAGCCTCTTTCTTAGATTTTGAACCTCTTCAGGTTTTGAGTTCCTTTGACGGTGGAGATATCTCAATTGTTGCGAATCCTGATACAAATGGTAACACATCAGCGATGGTTGCTAAAATGGTAAAAGGCGGCGGACAAGTTTGGGCTGGATCGAAAATAACAGTTCCAAGACCGTTCACTTTTGGTGGAACTACCATAAAGGTAAAAGTTTGGTCACCAAGAGCAGGCTTAAATTTATTAATGAAGTTTGAAGACGCTACTCCTTGGCCGAATACCGTTGCCTCGGCAGAAGTAACCGCTACGACAACCACTGCTAATGCGTGGGAAGAATTAACCTTTAATTTTTCAGGGATAAGTACAACTGTAGATTTTACAAATATGGTTTTAATTATGGATAATGGAACCAATGGAGATGGTACAGCCAATTATACCATTTACTTAGATGATATAACACAACAATAAAAAGGTAGATCATGAAAAGAATTAATTATATATATATAGCCTTATTTTCTTTAGTATTTTTTAGTTGTCAAAAAGATGATTATGAATTTGGAGAAATAAAAACACCAACAGATATTTTCATTACGGCCGATATTATTGGTAAAACTGCTGGGAATCCAACCGGAGACGGAAGCGGAACCGTTCGCTTTTTCGCTAGGGCTGAAAACGCAGTATCTTATAAATTTGTTTATGACAATAAAGAAACGGTTGCGCCTTCAGGACAGCATACCTATAACTTTAGTAACCTAGGAACCAACACCTATACAGTTACAGTTGTGGCTGTGGGTGCAGCGGGAGTAACCTCTAGCAAAACGGTTCAGGTAGAAGTGTTATCGGTGTATCAGATACCTGCTGATTTATTAACCATGTTAACAGATAATAATTCTAGAACCTGGAGAATTAAAAGTGAATCAGATGGACATTTTGGTGTGGGAGCACCAGACTCAGCAAGCCCAAATTATTATGCAGCTGGTGCTAATGAAAAGGTTGGTCTAGGAATGTATGATGACACCTATACTTTTAATGTAAACAAAGAATATAACCACACAACCAACGGAACTGTTTATGGAAAAGAAGTGCCATTACAAAGTGATTTTGGAGCTTCTTCAATACCTCCGAACTCAGATGCAGAAATTGTGAATTATGTTTTGAATGATTATACAGAACAATGGCAAATAACGGCTCCAGGAGGCGTAGAAACTCTTACGATATCTGGAAAAGGTTTTGCCGGTTTTTATGTAGGATCTCATAGCTATACCATCATCTCTAGAAGCGCCAATGAAATGGTTTTAAGAACAGTTGGATTTGACAACCTAGGTTGGTTTGTAACCCTAGTTGCACAATAAAACAGGAATTGATCCCTATTAAAAAGAAATTTTCAAAAGGCTACCCATCGGGTAGCCTTTTTTGTTTTCATTAACAAAATTCTGTACTTTTTTCTGCATCTTTGTTTTATGAAGATTTATCCCATAGAAACAGGAAATTTTAAGTTAGATGGAGGCGCCATGTTTGGTGTAGTTCCTAAAAGTCTTTGGCAAAGAACCAACCCTGCCGATGCCAATAATTTAATTTCAATGAGCATGCGTTGCTTGCTAATAGAAGATGGTAAAAGGTTAATCTTAGTCGATACAGGCCTTGGTTCCAAACAATCTGACAAGTTTTTCGGGTATTATGATCTGTTCGGAGATTTCTCCTTAGACCATTCTTTGCAGACCCACGGGTTTCATAGAGATGACATTACAGACGTCTTTTTAACCCACTTACATTTTGATCATTGTGGAGGTGCAATTCAATGGAATACCAACAAAACGGGCTATGAGCCAGCATTTAAAAATGCTAAATTTTGGTCAAATGAAAACCATTGGCAATGGGCAACAGAACCAAACCCTAGAGAAAAAGCTTCCTTTTTAAAAGAAAATATTCTACCAATTCAGGAAAGTGGACAATTGAACTTTGTAAAAGGAAATGGTATGGATCAATTGGGTTTTGAAGTTCTTTTTATGGATGGACATACAGAAAAACAAATGTTACCTAAATTACGTATTGGAGATCAGACCCTTGTTTTTATGGCTGATTTATTACCTACTGTGGGTCATATTCCTTTGCCCTATGTGATGGGTTATGATACCAGGCCTTTGCTAACACTTCATGAAAAAGAAATGTTTTTAAATGAGGCAGCAGACCATAACTACTTACTGTTTTTAGAGCACGATGCCTACAATACAATTTGTAGCGTTGAACATACAGAAAAAGGAGTTCGATTGCAAAAGACCTTTCAGTTTTCCGATATTTTTTAAACACACGAACCTAATTTTAACACGAAGAAATTAAGATAATTATGAGAGTATATAAACCGATCTATTTTTTAGCAGTTGCTTTTGTAGGATTTGCAAGTTGTAAGTCAACCGCGACATTAAGCGTGCCATTGGCGACTGAAAATAGTGTTAACATTGTAGCTAAAAAGGCTCCACTTACAACAGAGCAAGCAAATACTTGGGGACATTTAGACTTGGCGACAGACACCATTCCTGGGATGAGCGTAAATAAAGCCTATGAGTTTTTAAAAGGAAAGAAAGGACAAACTGTTGTTGTGGGTGTTGTAGATTCAGGAACTGATTTAACCCATGAAGATTTGGTCGATGTGGCTTGGGTAAACCCTAAAGAAATAGCAGGAAATGGCATTGATGATGACAAGAATGGTTTTATAGACGACATCAATGGGTGGAATTTTTTAGGATCTATTTATAAAGAAAATGGTGAGTCTATTCGGATTTTAATGGATCCAAGCTTGGTAGATGAAGCCACCTATAAAAAAATAAAAGAGGCACATGACAAAAAAGTAGAAGCCGCGAGGACCAACAATGCAAGATTTAGTCAAATGCTTCAAGGGGTTAGCTATGCAGACAATACGATATCGTCTTTTTTAAAAAAGAAAAACTACACCAAGGATGAGGTTATGGAGATAAAAACTGAAGATCCGGCCTTGTCTCAGAGTATCGCCATTGCCAAACAAATGTATGGGTTTGGATTAAGCTCTTTAGATCAGGCAATTAAAGAGTTGTCTAACCTTGTAAAGGATAACGAAGACTTATTAAGCGGGGCCGGTTTAAAAGCCAACTATAGAAGTGTTTTAAAAGACAATCCGAACACGATGGATGTTCGTGTCTATGGAAATCCAAAAACAGGACCAAGCGTCAAAGATGAGGCTCATGGAACTCATGTTTCTGGAATCATAGCAGCCTCCAGAAATAATGGAAAAGGAGTCAATGGTGTGGCCAACAATGTGAAAATTATGGCCGTTAGAGCGGTTCCAGATGGTGATGAATACGACAAAGATGTTGCTTTAGCCATTAGATATGCAGTAGATAATGGGGCTAAAGTAATTAATACAAGTTTTGGAAAAGGGTATTCCCCACATAAAGAATGGGTTTGGGAAGCCATTAAGTATGCTGCAGAAAAAGATGTTTTAATCGTAAATGCTGCAGGAAACGATGGCGATGATATTGACGTAGTAAAAACCTTTCCAAATGATTCAAAGGATTTATTAACAGAAATCTCAGATAATGTGATTACTATTGGCGCTATGAGTTCAAATTATGATGAAAACTTAGCCGCAGATTTTTCGAATTACGGAAAAAGGAATGTGGATATTTTTGCTCCTGGTGTTCAGATTTATTCTACAGTACCAGAAAATGGCTACGAATTATTTAATGGGACTTCTATGGCAGCACCTTCAACAGCTGGAGTTGCAGCTTTAATTCGATCGTATTATCCAAAGTTAACTGCAAGTCAAGTAAAGCATATTATCATGAATTCTGGAACTAAAATTAATTTAGAGGTTATTAAACCAGGGTCGGTAAGCCAAGAAAATCCAAATGGGATAAAAGTTCCTTTTTCGGACCTTTCAGTTACTGGAAGAATAGTAAATGCATATAACGCTTTAAAGATGGCAGATCGAATGGTGAACGGGAAGTAATTTTAAAAATTAGTATATCAAAAAAAAGTGCATTAAATTTACCCATGTTCTTTTTTTATAAAAGACATTAATTAAAAATACAATTAGAATGAAACAAAAATTATTTATGGCATTTGCAATGGTTGCGATGATTGCAAATGCACAAGGATCAAAAGATTATTGGCAACAACATGTAAATTATACCATGAATGTTGATGTTGATGTAAAAACTTTCCAATACAAAGGAACTCAAAGATTGATCTATACCAACAACTCTCCGGACGCTTTAAACAAAGTGTATTTCCATTTATACTACAATGCTTTTCAGCCAGACAGTGAGATGAATGCTCGATTAACCAGCATTGCGGATCCTGATGGAAGAATGGTAGACAGAAGTGGAACCAAAGAAAACCCAATTGTAGAAAGTAGAATTTCAAAATTGAAACCGAATGAAATTGGGTATTTAAAAGTAAGTTCACTTAAACAAAATGGAAGTCCAGTTCAATATGAAGTTGCAGGTACTGTTTTAGAAGTTACCTTAAATCAGCCTATACAACCAAGTAGCAAGGTTACTTTTGACATGGTGTTTGATGGTCAATTACCAGTGCATATTCGTAGAGCGGGAAGAAACAGCGAAGACGGAGTAGCTATGTCTATGGCACAATGGTACCCTAAATTGGCAGAATATGACTTTGAAGGTTGGCAAGCGCATCCATACATCGCCAGAGAGTTTCAAGGTGTTTGGGGTGATTTTGACGTTACTCTTCATATAGATAGAGCTTATACAGTTGGAGGAACTGGGAATTTACAAAACCCACAAGAAATAGGCCATGGTTATGAAGACAAATCAAAACCTTTAAATGTTAAAGCAGGAAAAAAACTAGCATGGCATTTTAAAGCAGAACGCGTTCATGATTTTACGTGGGCGGCAGATCCTAACTATGTTCATGACATTTTAAAAATGGAAAATGGACCAGACTTAC
>CBFHUV010000056.1:13231-13519 GCA_965659055.1 Polaribacter sp. | reverse complement strand
GTTCCTTTTTATGGAGGCCAACCAACAGCTGAAGAAACTGCAAATATCAAATCAGCCTTACTTATTCAATATGCAGGTCTTGATACACGTGTAAATGCAGGATGGACAGCTTATGAAACCGCCTTAAAAGCCAATAAGGTTTCTTATATAGCTCATTTTTATCCGGAAGTGAACCATGGATTTCACAACAATACAACCCCTCGTTTTGACAAAACTGCGGCAGATTTAGCTTGGGAAAGAACCATTCAATTCTTTACAGAAAAGCTTGGTTAAAGTCTTGAATTTTTT
>CBFHUV010000056.1:0-13221 GCA_965659055.1 Polaribacter sp. | reverse complement strand
AATTTTTTCTTGATAGAAACGATATAATATTGATGAAATAAACTTTAATTTTTATACTTTTTTAAGTCTTGTCAGTACTGTACTTTTTCAAGATAATACAGTTAAATCTCCTAATAAACCAATTAAAATTGTCAATGCATATAGGTAATAAGATGATTTCGTATTTTCAATTTAAAGGCCAAACTATTTTCGAAAAAGCAACTATTGATATGGACTTTTCATCCCATGGAAGTTTGGGAAAAATGCAAAGGTGAAAAAACACAGTAAAAAGTTTGTTTCTGAAATAATAAATGTGTCAGTTCCTCATAAGCATGCCATTATTAAAACAGCAAATTATATTGCCTAGAGAACTATTACTAAATCATCTAAAATAACTGCCAAATTAGCTTCGGGTGGAGGTTGGTCTGCTATCATCACAAAAAATTAACCTTAAAAGCAGAGAACCGTACTTGTTTTATGGCATAACTTTTGACAATATTATGTAGGTCAAAAGGCTTTCATTATTAGTCTATTAACCTTATCAAGCCGCTAAACATAAGGTATAATAGTTTAAAAATTAACAAATTCTAAATGAAAAACTTTGTTGATTTTCTTACTATTGTAGTATATTTATATGTATTTTGCCAACATCTAAAGAATGTATCGATTGGATAAAGACAGTTTTATGAAAGAAAAAAGCCTCATATTAATTTTATTTTTAAGCATTACAGGAATCTTTGCTCAAGAAGTTCGGAAAGAGGAGGATTGGAAGAAATATGACAAGAATGGGAAGTTACTCGAGGTTGGAATTGTTACTGATAGTGTTACTACTTATACAAAATTTCATTCCAATAGTAAAGAGAGTGAGTTAGGGAAAATTTATGATTTTGGGGCCACTCAAACTTGGGAGAAATTTGATAAAAATGGAAACTTAATAGAGACAGGAAAACTTTCTAATGAAATCACCAATTATATATTGTTTTATCCCAATGGAAAGGAAAGTGAGCGCGGAACCATATCTGACAAGGGAAAAATGAAAGAATGGCGAAAATTGGACAAAGAGGGTAGACTGCAAGAAGTTGGTTCTTTAAAAGACGGAGTAAGCCAATATCGCAAATACCATGATAATGGGAAACAAATAGAAATTGGGAAGATTTCAAGTAATGGCAAGACCAAAGAATGGCAATATTTTGATAGAAATGGCAATCTTTCGGAGATTAAAAAGAACGCCGAAGGAATTACTAGTTATACCAAATTCCACAAAAATGGAAAAGAAAGTGAAGTGGGGACTATCATAGATGAAATCGGCAAAAAGGAATGGAAGAAATTTGACGAGAATGGCTTGTTGGTAGAAACTGGAGTCTTATTTAACGGAATACTTGATTATACCAATTACAATGCCAAAGGTGAGGTTACAGGTACTGGACGTGTAGTAAATTATCAATAATTATTGAATCATTACTTTTTGGATAGTCGAAGTTGAATCACAACGGACTATGAGCAAGTCAATTTTTCTCTCTTCGAATTCACCTTCAATATAATAAGTAGCGCAGGGTTTAGTTCTTTGATTACTTTTCGAAAAATTTACATCACCATTTTGCAAAATATAATTAATAGCAACAGTATCTAAACGATTCCGTTTTAAAGTTTCATTAGCATCGTTAGAGTATATTTTTTCTCGGATTCTAATGGTCTTAAGAGTTCTTGCATCTGGACCATAATCAAAAGACACCTCTTTACCTGTCCAAATAAAATAAACAACAATACTACCTAAAGTGAATCCAATCAAAAAATACCAAACCCGTTTAATCCAAACCATTTTATTTCAATTTTGAATGCAAAAATAGGCAATTCTAAGCATTAAATAATTAATAAGTTGATATCTCTATAAGGCAAATCAAACCAATCTGCTACGGTTCTGTTAGTCAGTATGCCATGGTAAAAATACATGCCATTTCTGAGTGTTTTATCAAATCGGGCAGCATTTTCAAAACCTCCCTCTTCTGCAATTTCTAATAAATAAGGTGTAAATATATTACTAATAGATACTGAAGCTGTTCTGGCATATCTCGATGGGATATTGGGCACACAATAATGAATAACGCCATGTTTTTCAAATGTTGGCTTGCTATGTGTTGTGACTTTTGAACTTTCAAAGCATCCACCTCTGTCTATACTTACATCCACAATGATTGCCCCATCTTTCATTTGCTCAATCATCTCTTCAGAAACAATAACAGGAGATCTGTTTTTTCCTCGAATAGCACCAATAGCAACATCGCAGCGCATCAATGCCTTAGAAAGCGTTTTGGGTTGAATGGTTGAGGTATAAATAGGTGTATTTAATGTATGTTGTAGTTTTCTTAATTTGGTAATTGAGTTGTCAAAAACTTTAACACGTGCTCCCAAACCCATAGCAGAGCGTGCTGCATATTCCCCAACGGTTCCGGCTCCTAAAATTACCACATCTGTCGGAGCAACACCACCTATATTTCCAAAAAGTAAGCCATTTCCTTTATTCACGCCACTCATCAATTCACCTGCAATTAGCACCGCAGCGGTTCCTGCTAATTCACTTAGTGATTTTACTATTGGATAAACACCATGCTCATCTTTGATATAATCAAAAGCAACTGCGGTAATTCGCTTTTTTGCTAAATTTTCAAAATACTTTTTCGTTTGAGTTTTCAATTGGAGTGCAGAAATTAAGACACTTTGAGGGTTGATGTAATCAATCTCTTTTTCCGTTGGTGGAGCTACTTTCAGTATAATTTGACAACCAAAAGCTTCTTTTGGGTCATAAGTAATTTTTGCTCCCGCCTCAGAATATTCTTGGTCTGTAAAATTGGCATTATTTCCAGCCCCAGTTTCTACAACAACACGATGACCATGACTAATTAAGGCAGCTACTGCATCTGGAGTTAAACAAACTCTTTTCTCTTCGATAAATACTTCTTTTGGAAGACCTATCAGTAGTTCTCCTTTTTGCTTTTTAACTTCAAGCTTTTCTTCCTGAGGCAATAAATCTTCTTTACTAAACGGGGAATAATGACTCATAGGTTGTTTTTTAATTGAATTCTTCGGAAACCGTCCTCCAATAACTGAATATGAATTTCGGTCGCCTCTAAAGGTAGTAAATTTTCAATATGTTCTGGCCACTCTACAAAACACCATGCATCGCTATAGAAATACTCTTCGATACCCATGTCATAAGCTTCGTTTTCATCTTCAATACGATAAAAATCAAAATGATATACAAGTTCATTTTCGCTTGTCATATATTCATTAACCAATGAGAAGGTAGGGGAGCTTGCAACATCTTGAATACCCAATTCTTTACATACTTCTTTTATGAGGGTAGTTTTGCCTACTCCCATTTCACCATAAAACAATAAAATTTTAGAAGAACTGGCTGTTAAAACCTCTCGGGCAATAGTTGTCAGTTCGCTGATATTATAATTTCTATCCATAAACCAAATATAGTTTGAAATCCAGAAATCACAAAGAAGATCTATTTAATCTTATTTTGGGCTGTAAATAGCAAGAGGTATGATTAATTCCTCCAAAGAAATACCACCGTGTTGATAGGTATTCTTAAACAAATTTACATAGTGATTGTAATTGTTTTGATAGGCTAAAAAAACATCTTCTTTTGCAAAAATATACGAACTATTCATCGCCGAACTCGGTAAGAAAATTTCTTTAGGTTCTTTCACTACATAGACATCCTTAGCCTCATAACTTAAGCTTCGGCCAGTTTTGTATCTTAAATTAGTACTTGCATCTCTATCACCAATCACTTTGCTTGGTTTTTTACAGTTTATGGTTCCATGATCTGTGGTAATAATTAACTTTTGCCCTAATTTCTGAGCTTTTTGAAGGATTTCTAACAAGGGGGAATTTTGAAACCAACTAGCCGTTAAGGATCGATAGGCTTTATCGTCACCAGATAATTCCTTAATCATTTCCATATCTGTTTTGGCATGGGACAGCATGTCTACAAAATTATAGACCACCACTGTAAGGTCATTTCCTTTCGTTGCCTGATAATTATCTACTAATTCCTTTCCGTTCTTTAAATTGGTAATTTTATAATATTGATGCGAAATATTAAGGTTTAACCTATTTATTTGAGCAGTTAAAAACTCATTTTCATAAAGGTTTTTGCCTCCTTCATCTGTATCATTCTTCCAGTAATTAGGAAATTTTTTTTCTATTTCTGAAGGCATTAATCCAGCAAATAATGCATTTCTTGCATATTGGGTAGCTGACGGTAGAATGCTAAAATAACTGTGCTCAATTTCTTTTTTATAAAAATTAGAAAACAAAGGCTCTAAAACTCTAAATTGATCATAACGTAAATTGTCTATTACCACTAATAGGGTTCCATTTTTCTTGTTAACTTCAGGAAAGACATAATTTTTTAAAATCTGATGGGAAAAAATAGGCCCCTCTGAACTCGTTAAAAAATCTGCATAATTATTTTTGATAAACTTAAAGAACAAATTATTTGCTTCTGCTTTCTGACTTTCCAAAATACCAAGCATAGAATTGTCCTCAATATTTTCTAGGGATAACTCCCAATGTGTTAGTTTTTTATAGAGATCAATCCATCCTTCATAACTGTTTACCAAGGCCAAATCCATATTAATTTTACGAAATTCTTGCTGGTAAGTGGAGTTTGTTTTCTCTGATACTAATTTTGAATGATCTAAATTTTTTTTAAGACTCAATAAAATTTGATTTGGATTTACAGGCTTGATAAGGTAGTCTGCAATTTTAGACCCAATGGCATCTTCCATAATAGCTTCTTCTTCGCTCTTTGTAATCATTACAATAGGAAGATTGGGATGTATCTGTTTAATTTCGGTCAAACATTCTAGTCCAGAAATTCCAGGCATATTCTCATCTAAAAAGACAATATCAAAGAAAGACTTTCGCACAAGGTCTATGGCGTCAGTTCCATTGGTACAGGTAGTTATTTGATAGTTTTTTTGCTCAAGAAATAAGACATGTGCTTTTAATAAGTCTATTTCATCATCTACCCATAATATATCTATCTTTTTCATTGGCTTTATGTATCATTTCTGTTGCTAATTTACATGAAAACAGGTCGTTTCGAGCCCAAAATATTGATAAAATTTCGTTAATTCAAAGAAACCATGTACTTTTAATTGCAGATGCTTTAGACATCCTAAGAACTATAGTATCTTTGTACTAATAAACCTTGAACTTTTGAATACAGCCAATACCAATAAATTAAAAATTTTAAACGATCCTATTTATGGATTTATAAGCATCCCCAATAGCCTAATCTTTGACATTATAGAGCATCCTTACTTTCAACGTTTGCGAAGAGTAGCTCAAATGGGTTTTTCAAGTTTGGTTTATCCAGGAGCGCATCATACAAGATTTCATCATGGAATTGGTTGCATGCATTTAATGCAAAAAGCGGTTCGTGTGCTTCGATTTAAAGGGATTAAAATTTCTGAAGACGAAGCTAATGCCCTATACATAGCGATCTTATTACATGATATTGGCCATGGAGCATTTTCACATGCTTTGGAAAACAGTATCGTTAGTGGAATAACACATGAAGAAATTTCCTTGCGTTTTATGAAGGCCTTAAATTCAACTTTTCATGGAAAATTAGATTTGGCCATAGAAATGTTTGAAGGAAAATATGAGCGAAGTTTTTTTAATCAATTAATATCTAGTCAATTAGACATAGATAGGCTTGACTATTTAAAAAGAGATAGTTTTTTTACAGGGGTAGCTGAAGGAAATATTAGTTCTGATCGACTGATTGCTATGATGCACGTTCAGGATGATGAGTTGGTTATAGAGAAGAAAGGTATTTACTCTGTGGAAAATTTTTTAATAGCCCGCAGACTTATGTACTGGCAGGTCTATTTGCATAAAACAGGATTGGTAGCGGAAAATATGCTAGTTCATATTTTAAAGCGAGCCAAGTATTTAGCCAGCAAGCAAATTGATTTGCCAGCAACAAAAACGCTTCAATATTTTTTATACAATCAAATAACAGCAGAAAATTTTAACGATGCAACCTTAGCCATGTTTTCGAAGTTGGATGATTATGATGTTTTATCTGCCATTAAAGAATGGGAGGGGCATTCAGATCCAGTACTTTCTAAATTATCTCAGATGATTATGGATCGGGATTTATTAAAAATAAAGATGCAAAACAGTCCCTTCGAGCCCAGTGAACTTAAAGAAATAAAACATGATTTTTTGGTAAAATCAAACTTTACAGAAGAGGAACTAGACTATTTAATCTTTGAAAATTCTGTTAGTAATTTAGCCTATAATACTCAGAAACCCATAAAAATAGTTTATGGAAAAGGGAAAACAGAGGACATTGCTCAAGCTTCCGATCAACTAAATTTGCAAGCTTTGACTAAACCAGTGGTCAAACACTTCATCTGCTATCCTAAAAAAATCTTTTTAAAGGATTCATAAGTTTTTTTTATACTTTTGCAGTTAATGAAATTTACAGCGCAACAAATAGCAGACCTGTTAGAAGGTGATATCGTTGGGAATCCAAACGAAGAGGTATCTACACTTTCTAAAATTGAAGAAGGAGTAAAGGGAAGTCTTACCTTTTTATCTAACCCAAAGTACAATTCATACTTATATACGACCAATGCTTCTATAGCAATTGTTAACAAATCTTTTGTGCCTGAAAAAGAGATTTCGGCAACACTTATACAAGTTGAAGATGCCTATAAGGCCTTTTCTACTTTATTAGGGTTTTACAATGAAGTAAAGAATAATAAATCTGGGCGTGAAGAGCCACATTATATTTCAAAAACTGCCGCTATAGGTGAAGGCGAATATATTGGCGCTTTTTCTCACATAGGAGAAAATGTAGTCATTGGGAACCACGTAAAGATTTATCCAAATGTATTTATAGGTGATAATGTTTCTATAGATGATCACTGTACTTTATTTCCAGGGGTTAAGATTTATTCGGAAACCAAAATAGGTAAGCATTGTGCATTGCACGCAGGAGTGATCCTTGGATCAGATGGTTTTGGTTTTGCTCCAAACCGCGAAGGTTCGTATGACAAGGTTCCTCAAATTGGAAATGTTATAATAGAAGACCATGTAGATATTGGAGCAGGAACAACTATTGATCGTGCTACATTAGGATCTACCATTATTAGAAAGGGTGCAAAATTAGACAATCAAATACAAATTGCTCACAATGTAGAAGTTGGCAGTAATACGGTAATCGCTGCTCAAACTGGCATTGCTGGTTCTACGAAAATTGGTAGTAATTGTATGATTGGAGGGCAAGTTGGTATTGTTGGGCATATTACCATTGGGAATGGAGTTAAAATTCAAGCGCAATCAGGTATCACCAAAAGTTTACCGGACAATGATAAAGTTCAAGGAACTCCGGCTTTTAATTATAACGATTTTAATAAGTCCTATATATATTTTAGAAATTTACCGAGTTTAGCAACTAAAATTAGTAACTTAGAAAAAGAGCCAAAAACTCAAAAAGAATCATAAATGAGTACGAAACAAAAAACAATTCTCAGCGAAGTTAGTTTGTCTGGTGTGGGACTTCATACAGGAAACAATGTTACGATGACTTTTAAACCTGCTCCTGAAAACTACGGCTATGCCTTTGTTCGAATCGATTTGGAGGGTCATCCTGTTATTGCTGCAAATGCAGATTTAGTCGTAAATACACAACGAGGAACCAATCTAGAGAGAATTGGAGTACAGATACAAACCTCAGAGCATGTATTGGCTGCTGCAGTTGGTCTTGGAATTGATAATTTAATTATAGAAATAGATGCATCAGAACCTCCAATTATGGACGGTTCATCGAAGTTTTTTGTCGAGGCATTAGAAAAAGCAGGCATTCAAGAGCAAAGTGCTGAAGTAGAGGAATACGTTGTTAAAGACATTATTTCTTACAGGGATGAAAATACTGGTAGTGAAATTATTTTAATGCCTTCAGACAAGTATGAAGTAACTACCATGGTTGATTTTGGCACTAAAATATTAGGGACTCAAAACGCTACACTACATAATATAGCTGACTTTAAAGAAGAAATTGCAGCGGCAAGAACGTTTAGCTTTCTGCATGAGATTGAAATGCTTCTTGAGAATGATTTAATCAAAGGAGGTGATTTAAACAATGCCATCGTATACGTTGACAAGGAATTGTCAGACGCAACTATGTTGAAGCTTAAAAAAGCCTTTAAAAAGGAAAAAATTGCAGTGAAACCGAATGGTATTTTAGACAATTTAACTTTGCATTGGGCCAATGAAGCTGCCAGACATAAACTTCTTGATGTTATTGGTGATTTAGCTCTAGTCGGCATTCGAATTCGAGGAAAAGTGATTGCAAATAAGCCAGGTCATTTAGTCAATACTCAATTTGCTAAAAAATTAGCAAAGATCATAAAAATGGAAAAAAGAAATAATGTACCTCAGTATGATTTGAATCAACCACCATTGATGGACATACATCAAATTATGAGTATCTTACCTCACAGACCTCCTTTTTTATTGGTTGACCGTATATTAGAGCTTTCAGACACCCATGTTGTAGGAATGAAAAATGTTACAATGAATGAAAATTTCTTTGTAGGGCATTTTCCGGGAGCTCCTGTAATGCCTGGAGTATTGCAAGTAGAAGCGATGGCTCAATGTGGTGGGATTTTAGTATTAAGTACGGTTCCTGATCCAGAAAATTACTTGACCTATTTTATGAAAATGGACAATGTGAAATTCAAACAAAAAGTATTGCCTGGAGATACTTTAATTTTTAAATGTGAATTAATTTCACCTATGCGAAGAGGAATCTGTCATATGCAAGCCTATGGTTATGCAAATGGTAAATTGGTCGTTGAGGCAGAATTAATGGCTCAAATCGTTAAAAAACAATAGCTTATGAATCAACCTTTAGCTTATGTGCATCCGCAGGCCAAAGTGGCTAGAAATGTCGTAATAGAACCTTTTACAACTATAAATAATGATGTTGAAATTGGATCCGGAACTTGGATAGGCTCTAATGTTACTATTATGGAAGGAGCACGAATTGGAAAAAATTGCCGCATCTTTCCTGGTGCAGTTATTTCTGCCATTCCTCAAGATTTAAAATTCGAAGGCGAGGATTCTTTAACTGTTATTGGAGACAATACCACCATTAGAGAATGTGTTACCATAAATAGGGGTACCAATGCCTCAGGAATGACCAAAATTGGTAAAAACTGCCTAATTATGGCTACGGCTCATATTGCACATGATTGTGAAATTGGAGACAATTCTATCGTTGTAAATGGAGTTGCGTTAGCAGGCCATGTTATTGTTGGAAAATATGCAATCATCGGGGGTCTTGCTGCCGTGCATCAGTTTATTCATATTGGAGATCATGCTATGATTTCTGGAGGATCTTTGGTTCGTAAAGATGTACCTCCTTTTTGTAAAGCTGCAAAAGAACCCTTATCTTACGTAGGAATTAATTCAATAGGATTGCGTAGAAGAGGATTTTCTTCTGAAAAAATCAAAGAAATTCAAGACATCTATAGAATTCTATATCAAAAAAACTACAATAATACCCAAGCCCTAGAAATTATTGAAGCTGAAATGGAGGCCACTCCAGAGCGTGATGAAATTACCCTGTTTATTAGGAATTCTAAAAGAGGAATTATGAAGGGTTATTTAGGAGGCTAATAGTTTCCCTTAACAATAGATTAAAAATCATAAAACATAGAAAGCAAATAAAGCATACATGGCAGCAACAACATCAGATATTAGAAACGGATTGTGCATAAAATATAACAACGATATTTATAAGGTTATCGAATTTTTACATGTAAAACCGGGTAAAGGCCCTGCCTTTGTTCGTACAAAATTAAAAAGTGTGACCAATGGAAAAGTAATAGACAATACCTTTCCTGCAGGAAGAAAATTAGATGATGTTCGTGTTGAAACTCATAAGTTTCAATATTTATATAGTGAAGGTGAAATTTATCACTTTATGAACGAGCAAGATTATTCACAAATTCAGTTGATGAAAACGGCGCTAGATTCACCAGAATTAATGAAGGAAGGTGAGGTTGTGACGATCATTATTAATTCTGAAGACAATATGCCATTATCTGTAGATATGCCGGCAAGTGTTATTTTAGAAGTAACTCATACAGAACCTGGTTTAAAAGGAAATACTGCCACTAACGCAACCAAACCTGCAACTGTAGAAACAGGAGCCATTGTCAATGTACCACTTTTTATCAACGAAGGAGATAAAATTAAAATTGAGACTTCAAAAGGAGCTTATCAAGAACGAATCAAAGAATAATTTTGAAGTTTTCTACACCACAAACGCTGCAACAAATAGCTGCTTTATTAGAGTTAGAATTTGTTGGCTCACCTAACTTTGAAATTACAGGGATTAATGAAATTCACGTAGTTGAAAAGGGGGATATTGTTTTTGTAGATCATCCTAAATATTATGATAAAGCATTAAATTCTGCGGCAACAACTATCTTAATTAATAAAAAAGTTAACTGCCCAGAAGGAAAAACGCTTTTAGTTTCTGAGGATCCCTTTAGAGATTTCAATAAAATAACCAAACATTTTAACCCTTTCATTGCTTCAAAAGCGAGCATAGCAAGGTCAGCAACCATTGGAGAAAACACGATAATTCAGCCCAATGTTTTTATTGGTAACAATGTTAAAATTGGAAAAAACTGCCTGATTCATTCCAATGTAAGTATCTATGACAATTGCATTGTTGGAGATCATGTAGTTATACATGCCAATACAGTATTGGGTTCAGATGCCTTTTATTACAAGAACAGACCTACAGGCTTTGATCAGTTAATCTCTGGAGGTAGAGTAGTCCTAGAAGATCATGTACATTTAGGAGCTAGTTGTACCATAGATAAAGGTGTTTCTGGAGATACTCTTATAAAAGAAGGGACTAAGATTGACAATCAAGTTCATATTGGACATGACACTGTTATTGGAAAAAAATGTCTTATTGCTGCTCAAGTGGGGATTGCAGGATGCAATATTATAGAAGATGAAGTTACCTTATGGGGACAAGTAGGAATGACTAGTGGGATCACTATTGAAAAAGGCACCGTTGTTATGGGACAATCTGGAGTTACTAGGAGCTTATCCAAAGGCAACTATTATGGAACTCCCGCTATAGATTCTAAGGAAAAATTAAGACAGGTTATCTATCTTAAAAATAAGCTAAAGAATCCTAAAAAGTGAAACGAAATAGGTTGGATACCATTGTAAAAAAAGTTATTTTTGTACCGTTAAAAATAGTTAGTTCAACAGAACATATAATCTAGATTAAAGCAAATAATCAAATGAGCGTTTTAGTAAATAAAGATTCAAAAGTTATCGTACAAGGTTTTACAGGAAGTGAAGGTACTTTTCATGCCGGACAAATGATTGATTATGGCACCAACGTTGTTGGTGGTGTAACTCCAGGAAAAGGAGGTCAAGAACATTTAGGGAAACCTGTATTTAACACAGTAGCAGATGCTGTTTCTCAAGCAGGAGCAGACACCTCTATTATATTTGTACCACCTGCATTTGCTGGTGATGCTATTATGGAAGCTGCAGATGCAGGAATTAAAGTAATCATTTGTATTACTGAAGGAATTCCTACAGCTGATATGGTAAAAGTAAAATCTTATATTGACGCTAAAGATTGTGTTTTGATTGGCCCAAACTGCCCAGGAGTTATTACCCCTGGAGAAGCAAAAGTAGGTATCATGCCAGGATTCATCTTTAAAAAAGGTAGAGTAGGTATTGTTTCAAAATCAGGAACTTTAACCTATGAAGCTGCTGATCAAGTTGTAAAACAAGGATATGGGATTACCACTGCTATTGGTATTGGAGGAGACCCTATCATTGGAACAACGACCAAAGAAGCTGTTGAAATGTTAATGAACGATGAAGAAACTGAAGCAATTGTTATGATTGGTGAAATTGGAGGTCAGTTGGAGGCAGATGCAGCTCGTTGGATTAAAGCTGATGGAAACAGAAAACCAGTAGTTGGTTTTATTGCAGGACAAACTGCACCAGCTGGACGTACCATGGGACATGCAGGAGCTATTGTTGGTGGAGCTGATGATACAGCACAAGCAAAAATGGCTATTTTAAGAGAAAATGGAATACACGTTGTAGATTCTCCAGCAAAAATTGGAGAAATGGTGGCAAGTGTTTTAAAAAAATAAGCATACCTCGTTTTGAATTAGAAAACGAAATCCTATAATTCCCGATACTGTTAAATGTACATTTAACTTTTCGGGAATTTCTTTTACAGGAAAACCCCATCGACAAAAGATTAGTATATTTGAAAAAATCATAAAGAAATCAAACCACTTACTTATGAAATTATTAGAAAATAAAACAGCCATCATTACTGGAGCGACTCGTGGAATAGGAAGAGGAATTGCGTTAATGTATGCTAAACAAGGAGCAAATGTAGCTTTTACTTTTAGCTCATCAGTTGAAGCAGCAAATGCTTTAGAACAAGAATTACAAGCATTTGGTGTAAAAGCCAAAGGGTATCAATCAAATGCAGCTAACTTTGATGCAGCTCAAGAATTGGTAAATGAAGTTATAAGTGAATTTGGTACTGTAGATATTTTAATTAATAACGCAGGAATTACTAAAGACAATTTGCTAATGCGTATTTCTGAAGCAGATTTTGATCAAGTGATTGAAGTCAACCTTAAATCTGTATTTAATTTAACCAAAGCGATTATCAGACCTATGATGAAACAACGTTCAGGGTCTATTATAAACATGAGTTCAGTTGTTGGACTCAAAGGAAATGCTGGACAGGCAAATTATGCGGCATCAAAGGCAGGTATTATCGGTTTTTCTAAATCAATCGCTTTAGAATTAGGATCTAGAAATATTAGAAGTAACGTAATTGCACCAGGTTTTATAGAAACAGAAATGACTGCCAAGTTAGATGAAAAGGTTGTAGAAGGATGGCGTAATGAAATTCCACTGAAAAGAGGAGGGACGCCAGATGATATTGCCAATGCCTGTGTGTTCTTAGGTTCAGATATGAGCGCATATATTACTGGTCAAACGCTGTCTGTAGATGGAGGAATGAATTAGTTCGAAAATAATCATATATATAAAATGCTCATACAAAATTGTATGAGCATTTTTATTTTGGTGAGAACTGTTAATTATTTAGTTATGTGTATCTTAGAC
>CBFHUV010000055.1:0-13592 GCA_965659055.1 Polaribacter sp. | reverse complement strand
CAAAAGCATAAATTACAGGTTCTAAATTATTTGATTTTACAGATTTAGAAATAGGGAAGGCTTCATCAGCAATGGCGCCATATGATTTGACTTTAAGTAAAATTTTATCTTTATACAAGGTCCAAACAATTACTTGTTCATTTACTTTGGATCCTGCATTTACATAACCACCTCCAAAATTGCTAGGCAATTCTTTAATTCGCGTAACCAAAAGCATTTCTTTATCTAAAAGGCTATTTGGAATTTCAAAATAAAACTTTCCTTTGGTTTCATGGCTTGTAAACAAGCCTTCATCAGAGATGCTTTCTGCAGTAACAAAATCAGAAAAAGAGGGCTCCTTTTTTTTGTCAGTAGCACTGTCTGCTTTGGTTGGTTGTTTTTTTTGTGCAAAGCTGCTTGTCGGCAAGCTAAGTGCAATAAAAAATAAATACAAGAGTACTTTTTTCATTTTAACGAGGTATGATTAGTTATATATACTTGCTAAAGTATCAAATACAGAGGCAATAGTTCTTATAATTTTGTTAAAAAAAAGCCCAATCCATTGGATTGAGCTTTTCTGTTTTATAAAATAATTTTGTCTTAATAGAGACTCTTAAATTCTTGAGGTTTGGTTTCTTGCATAATGCTATAGGCCATTTCAAAAACGTCTTCTGCAGAAGGTTTTGAAAAGTAATCTCCATCGGTTCCATAGGCGGGTCTATGTGCTTTCGCAGTCAAGGTTTTAGGTTGGCTGTCTAAATATTGATAGCCTTTCTGATTTTCTAAAATCTCTTGCAATAGATAGGCCGAAGCTCCTCCAGGGACATCTTCATCTACAATTAACAAACGGTTTGTTTTTGCCAAACTTTTTACGGTTTGATGATCTAAGTCAAAAGGCAGTACACTTTGTGCATCGATAATTTAAATATGGATTCCTACCTGAGCCAAATCCTTAGCTGCTTCATCTACTATCCGCAGGGTAGATCCATAAGAAACTACGGTAATATCAGTCCCTTCTTTTAGGGTTTCTACAGTTCCAATTGGTGTTTTGAACTCTCCTAAATTGGTTGGTAATTGCTCTTTTAAACGATATCCATTCAAACACTCAATAACCAAAGCAGGATCATCTCCTTCTAACAAGGTATTGTAAAATCCGGCGGCTTGGGTCATATTTCTAGGAACCAATACATGTATCCCTCTAATATTGTTGATAATTCCTCCCATTGGAGAGCCAGAATGCCAAATGCCTTCTAAGCGATGTCCTCTGGTTCTAATAATTAGCGGCGCTTTCTGTCTTCCAAAAGTTCGGTAACGCAAGGTGGCTAAATCATCACTCATAATTTGCAGTGCATACAATAAGTAATCTAAATATTGAATCTCTGCAATCGGTCTTAGTCCTCGCATGGCCATACCGATTCCTTGTCCAAGGATGGTTGCTTCTCGAATCCCTGTGTCAGAGATGCGCAGTTCTCCATATTTTTCTTGCAATCCTTCCAATCCTTGATTGACATCTCCAATAAAACCAGCATCTTCTCCAAAGATTAATACTTCCGGATATTTCTTTAAAAGCGCATCAAAATTGTCACGCATGATTACCCTTGCATCTACCATAGTGCCTTCATTTCCATAAGTTGGCGCTACTTTTTCAATCTCTAAAGGGTTTTGTTCAGTTTCACTTAATAAATGTGAAGAATATAGATCAGCTCCTTGATGAATGGCTTTTTTAATAAAGTTTTGCAGGCTCACTTTTTCAGAAGAATTTTCATCTTTTAAAAAGCGTAGAGTCTTTCTAGTAGCAACAAGAATATCTTTTCGGATAGGTTCTTTAATACTGTCTAAATCATTCTTTATTTTTAAAATAAAAGAGCTATTACTGCTTTTGGCCGCAGCATTCCCAATTAATTCTGAAGCGGTCAGAAGCTCTTTTTGAATATCAGATAAGTAGGCAGTCCAAGCATTTCTCTTGGCTGTGCTTACTGTTTTTTTAGCTTCCTTTTCTATTGCGATGAGTGCCTCTTCAGTGTCGACGAATTTTAGAGTTTCTCCATTTTCATCCTCCAATTCAAAATCTAAAATCCAGCTTCTCATTTGTGCGATACAATCAAAATCTTGCTCCCATTGCAAGCGATTTGCATCTTTGTAGCGCTCGTGAGAACCCGAAGTAGAGTGTCCTTGAGGTTGCGTTAATTCTTTTACATGGATTAATACCGGAACATGCTCTTCTCGTGCGATTTTTGCAGCACGCTGATAGACATCGACTAGTTTTACATAGTCCCATCCGTTGACTACGAAAATTTCATAGCCATTATTTTTTTTATCTCTTTGAAATCCTTTTAAGATTTCTGAAATACTTTCTTTGGTGGTTTGGTATTTTGCATGTACAGAAATTCCGTACTCGTCATCCCATACACTCATGACCATAGGAACTTGCAAAACTCCTGCAGCATTGATGGTTTCAAAAAATAAGCCTTCGCTAGTACTTGCATTTCCAATAGTCCCCCAAGCTACCTCATTTCCTTTAGTAGAAAATTGAGTTGCTCCTTGTAATTCAGAAACATGTCTATATATTTTTGAGGCTTGTGCTAAACCTAAAAGGCGTGGCATTTGACCTGCAGTAGGCGAAATGTCTGCACTTGAATTTTTTTGTTGACTCAAGTTTTTCCATTGACCATTTTCATCCAAACTGTGCGTTGCAAAATGCCCACCCATTTGTCTTCCCGCAGACATAGGGTCCGCTTCGATACTTGGGTGTGCATACAAACCGGCAAAAAATTGCTCTGGAGTAAGTTCTCCAATGGCCATCATAAAGGTTTGATCACGATAATAACCTGATCGAAAATCACCATTTTTAAAGGCTTTGGCCATGGCCAACTGCGGTACCTCTGTGCCATCTCCAAAAATTCCAAACTTCGCTTTACCAGTAAGCACTTCTCTACGACCCAGTAAACTACATTCTCTACTTAGGTTTGCTATTTTGAAATCGTTTAAAACCTCTTGCCTAAAATCACTAAAAGATAGCTTTTTAGATTCTGAAATACTAGTGCTTGTTGTCATAAAGCTTCGTTTTTTGTTCTTTTGCAAATATATGAATTTTAGTTGATAGTTAAAGAATTTTTATATTGTTGAGAATATTTCAAATAAAACCAATAAAACAATCAAATTAATGTGTTTTTCGCAATTAATTATAAAAAACCTCTCCTAAAAAAGTTATAAATTGTTGAAGGTCTTAGTGTCAATACAAATCTAATTTTGGTAGGATAGGCTTCTTGAGCTACTTCCCAACCTAAATTGGAATACACCGGAAAATAAAGTTCTAATATGTTATGTATGAAATTAAAACGCACCCCATTTTCATAGGCAAAGTAGGGGTTTTGATTTTTGTTTTTTAACAAGGCCGCATCATTATAATATTCTATCCAATTCCAAATTCCAATACTCGAGTTGAAAGAAAGCATAAATTGATTTGCATAACGAGTTGGTAACACAGATTTGAATCCACCATCAGAAATGATGACCTGTTGGCTAAAAATACCAGTACTTTCTGAGCGACCAAAATAGAGCTGTTCAAATAAATAGTCGGAGGGTCTATCCAATCCAAAACTAAAATAATCACTCTGCGTAGTATTGTTTAAAAAGAACCCAGCAAAAAAACGAAAATCCAATTGCCTGTTTGAGGCAGTTAATTTTCGAAAACGAAGGTCTCCTGACAATTTCGTGAAGTTCGCTGCAAAGTCAGCATTAATGAGGTATTGGAACCCATGGATAATATTGGGTTTTGAATTAAAATAATTAATATTAAAAACACTATAAACATCCTTTTCTTGTTGGGTAATATCAGGTGCTATTTCTCGGTGTACGGTGACTAACTTAAAAGTTAGGGCTTTTCCCCCCACATCTCTTAATGAGTTTCTTCGATAGTTGATCGTTACGTAAGGTGCAAATGTACTGTACGAAAGCTCTGGTGCATAATGAGAGTTGCTTGCCAAGACCCCATAAGAAATATTGTATATTTTACCTGTTTCAAAAAACTGTCGGTACATTAAAGAGAAATATCCAGTAATGGTATTGCTTTTGGTTGCGTAGGTGGGTGCTACTTTGAAGGAAAAGTTTCTAGCCAATATGGGCTTGTTGTGAAGTTTTAAACCTAAGCCCAAACCATCATAATAATTATAACTCAATTCTGGTTGATAAAATAATTGATGATAATACGGATCTTCAATGTCCTTGATAAAACGCAGTTGAATGGGTTTGTCTAAAATCGCCTTATTCACATTCTTCCAGTTGTCTAAAGAATTGTATTCTGGATACAATTGCTCATAATTTAACGATACTTTATCAAAATCACCCTTGGGAATCCTTACCGTTTTGGTGCTGTCTATATTGGTAAACCACTCTTTATATTTTATTTCTTTATTTTTCACCCCATACAAGGCCACTGGAGCCGTGATATTTCGCTTGTTTTTAATAACAATATCTAGAGAGTCATTTATTGTTCGAACATTTTTAATGGTGTAATCTATTTTTTTATTGGTTTGGAGATAATCACCAAAAAACCAGTTCAAATTTTTTTGAGTCTTTTTTGTAATGATGTCTTTAAAATCCTGACTACTTGCAAACTTTAGCTGATTTTGTTGATAGAAATCACGAAAAGATTCTCTAACAACAGTATCTCCTAAGTAGCCTTTCAAATATTGTAAACCTAAACCCGCCTTGTATTTTGCTGCAATTTTCCTATTGAAATTTGAAAGAGAATCGGCACGAGTAGTGAGTGCTTGGTCTAAAAATTGTCGGGTGCTAAATTGGTAAACGAAGGGGTATTTATCATTAAATTTTAATTTCGAAAAATTAAAACCTCGTATTCCCCATATTTTAGAAATTTTCCCTAATAATTTTACTTCAGGGTAATAGGTATTCACATATTCAATAAGTAAATAGGTTTGCAGGCCATCTGTTAACCAATAGTCATTTCTTTTATCTAAAATAAAAGTATTTTCTATAAATGATTTGGTCAAGGCTTTAAAAATGGTCATATCCCATTCAAACACATCAGAAAAAGGACTTAAAAAATCAGGCAATTGATTGAGTCCGTAGATGGGGTTTTTTTCTTGAGTATTTTTATCGATGAACATTTTTTTATGCGGATAGCTTCCTAAATAGGTTTTCAAAAATTGGAGTTCTCTATTTACAAGTTCTACAGCTAGTTGGTCATTGATACCTTTTGCAGGGATGTCCGTAGCCAAGTCAAAATCTTGTGTTTTGTAGGTTTTAAAGGCCGCTTTTTTGTCTAAATGCAAAATCACATCTGTATAATTATCACCCTGAAGCTTGTATATGTTGTTTTCTTTTGAAACCTTTAAATTACTGTTTAGATAGAGGTTCGGTGAAGTTTCTATCTGCAGTTCATAATCAGTTCCCTCCATTAACAAATCATCAATATTTAGATTGCTCATTAATTGCCAACCCTCTTTGTAGATGGCGGGAACCAGATACCAAAAACGCAGGTGATAGCCGGTGGCTGATTTGCCATAGCCTGTAAAACGACCATTTGGAATTTTTACCTCGTAGTTGATGCGAATTAGAACGCTATCTTTGGGGGCTAAGGATTCTGGAAGTTGAATGTTTATAATGTCAGCTTGTTCTTCAAGTTCTTTATAAGCAACTGCCTTATAATGAATGCTAATATTGAATATTTTACTATATCCTCTTTCTTTTTGTTTTGCAAAATACAAGTCCTTTTGGTAATCTTCGATGAGTCGTTTTCCTAAAGGGGTTTCATTATCTCTATAGGCATTTGCCCAATTGTGAAAATAGATTTCATTTAATTCGTCTTTAGAATTATTGACGTACCAGGTTTCTTGTTGAATTTTTAAGAGGTCCTTATCACTATCTAAAATCGCATTCATTTTTATGCGATTTTGCTGTCCAAAGACCGTAAAACCAGCAAGTAGTAAAATAATGGCGATATTATTTTTAGCGTTCAAAGGCTTGAAATCATTAAAAATTAAAAGTTTGGTTTCAGGCTGTATTTGCCATAGAATCTATTTAAATGATCAATAGCCTCTTCTGCAGTATCTACAATTCTAAATAAGTTTAAATCATCGACACTAATGTTACCTTGACTAATTAAGGTCTTTTTAATCCAATCTAAGAGTCCGCTCCAAAACTCTGTACCTACTAAAATAATTGGGAAACGCCCAATTTTATTGGTTTGGATTAGGGTAATTGCTTCAAACAGTTCATCCATAGTTCCAAAACCTCCTGGCATGACAATAAAACCCTGAGAGTATTTTACAAACATTACTTTACGAACAAAGAAATAGTCAAACTCTAAATTCTTGTCATTGTCGATCCAAGGATTAAAATGCTGTTCAAAAGGTAGTTCTATATTCAATCCAACAGAGGTTCCTTTACCTCTATGGGCTCCTTTGTTTCCTGCTTCCATGATTCCTGGTCCACCCCCAGTAATAACGCCAAAACCATTTTGAGTAAGCTGGTAGGCAATTTCTTCTGCTAAAATATAAAAAGGATCTTCAGGCTTCGTTCTGGCAGAGCCAAAGATAGATACGCAGGGACCAATCTTGCTTAACTTTTCATAGCCTTCAACAAATTCTGACATGATTTTAAAAATCGCCCAAGAGTCGTTTGATTTTATTTCGCTCCAGGTTTTTTGATCCAGTTTTTCTCTTAATTTTCTTTCTTCATTTGAATTCATAGTCCTATGCTTTAGATTTTTGTTTTGCTCTTTTCTGTTGGGTATTTCCTTCCAACTCTTTCTTTAAAAATTTTGCGGTATAGCTTGTTTTATGGTTTACCATAGCTTCTGGGCTTCCCTCAAAAAGTACTTGTCCACCTTTTTTTCCGCCTTCCATCCCGATGTCTATAATATGATCAGCCAATTTAATCACATCTAAATTGTGTTCTATAATTAAGACCGTATTTCCTTTGTTGGCTAGTTTATTCAATACGTCCATTAACACTCGAATATCTTCAAAATGCAAACCTGTTGTAGGCTCGTCTAAAATGTAAAAAGTATTACCAGTGTCCCTTTTAGACAGTTCTGAAGCCAATTTAATACGTTGTGCCTCCCCTCCAGATAAGGTGGTTGATTGTTGACCTAAAGTGATATAACCCAAACCTACATCTTTTATTGTTTTAATTTTCCGATGAATCTTTGGTATTTTTTCGAAAAAGACAACGGCCTCATCAATGGTCATGTTTAGGATGTCTGATATAGATTTCCCTTTGTAACGGATCTCTAAGGTTTCTCTGTTGAATCGCTTTCCTTGACAAGTTTCACATTCTACCTGTACATCGGGTAAGAAATTCATTTCGATTACTCGAACACCACCTCCTTGACAAGTTTCACAGCGCCCTCCTTTTACATTAAAAGAGAAACGTCCAGCTTTATAACCTCTAATAGCCGCTTCAGGTGTTTTGGTAAATAAGTTTCGTATTTCACTAAAAACGCCTGTATACGTTGCTGGGTTTGATCTTGGTGTTCTTCCAATAGGCGATTGATCAATATCTATAACCTTATCAATATGCTCTAGGCCTTCAATCTTTTTATAAGGCATCGGCTTTTTTACACCATTGTAAATATGGGCATTTAAAATAGGGTAGAGGGTTTCGTTGATTAGGGTTGATTTACCACTTCCTGAAACTCCGGTTACACAAATCATTTTACCCAATGGAAAATGAATGGTCACATTTTTTAAATTATTCCCTGTTGCACCCGATAAGACAATTTGCTTGCCATTTCCAGTTCTGCGTTTTTTTGGTAGGCTAATTTCTTTTATTCCTGTAAGATAATCCGAAGTTAAGGTACGCTGCTGGATGAGTTCTGAGAAGGTTCCTGAGCTCACAATTTCACCACCGTGTTTTCCGGCACCAGGACCAATATCAAAAACAAAATCAGCATGCTCTATCATGTCTTTATCATGTTCTACCACTAAAACCGAATTCCCAATATCTCTTAACTTTATTAAAGAATCAATGAGTTTTTGATTATCTCTTTGATGCAAACCGATACTAGGCTCATCTAAAATGTACAACACACCTACCAATTGCGACCCAATTTGAGTTGCTAACCGAATTCTTTGCGCCTCTCCACCAGACAAAGATTTTGAACTTCTGTCTAAGTTTAGATAATCCAAACCAACATCTAACAAAAATTGAATACGTGTTCTTATTTCTTTTAAAATCTCATCGGCGATCGCATGCTGTTTGTCACTTAATTTTTTATCTATCTTTTGAAACCACAGCGCCAGTTCTGTGATGTCCATATGGGCTAAGTCAGCGATGCTTTTATTGTCAATTTTAAAGTATAAAGCCTCTTTTTTTAATCGTTTTCCTTCACAAGACTTACAGGCTACCTCGTCCATAAATTCTTTCGCCCATCGTTTTATAGAAGTGCTGTCACTAGCTTCATATTGACTGCTAATAAAGGCAATAATTCCTTCGAAATCTATTTGATATTTACGGGTAACTCCCATGGTTTTTGATTGCACTTCAAAAGAATCATTTCCTCCGTTTAAAATAATATCCATGGCTTCTTTTGGAATGCTTTTTATAGGGTCGTTCAATTTAAAATTGTAACGATCGGCAATTAACTGTAGCTGTTTAAAAATCCAACTATTTTTTTGTTCGCCCAGCGGAATAATCCCTCCAGCCTTAATAGAAGTGCCTGGGTTTGGAATAATCTTTTGTAAATTCACTTCGTTTACTATTCCCAGGCCACTGCAGTTTGGACAAGCTCCTTTGGGAGAGTTAAATGAAAAGGTGTTGGGTTCTGGATTCGGATAGGCAATTCCAGTAGTAGGACACATCAATTCTCTGCTAAAATATCGAGGTTGCTCAGTATCTAAATCAATGACCATCATAATATTGTCTCCAGTATATAAAGCAGTTTTAATGGTTTCTTCCAAACGTTTATCAGCTGCTGGATTCACAAGCAATCGATCAATAACTACTTCAATATCATGTGTTTTGTAACGATCCAGTCGCATGCCTTTGGTAATTTCTTGAATCTCACCATCCACTCGAACCTTAACAAATCCTTGTTTGGCAATCTGCTCAAATAATTCTCGATAATGTCCTTTTCTCGATTTGATCAAAGGAGCTAAAACTGCAATCTTTTTAGTGTTTAGATCATGTAAAATAAGCTCTTTAATTTGCTCATCAGAATACGAGACCATTTTTTCATTGGTGTTATAAGAGTAAGCATCAGCAGCTCTAGCAAAAAGTAATCGCAAGAAATCGTAAATTTCTGTAATGGTTCCAACGGTAGATCGAGGGCTTCTGTTGGTGGTTTTTTGTTCAATAGAAATTACTGGAGAAAGTCCGTCAATTTTATCCACATCTGGCCTTTCAAGTCCACCTAAAAACTGTCTTGCATAGGCAGAAAATGTTTCGATATATCTTCGTTGTCCTTCAGCATAAATGGTGTCAAAAGCCAATGATGATTTACCACTTCCACTTAAACCAGTAATGACAACCAGTTTTTCTCGAGGTATTTTAACATCAATATTTTTTAAGTTATGAGCTCTTGCTCCAAAAACTTCAATGTATTCTTGTTCTTTCAATCTAGCAGAATTATAGAGAAAGGCAAAGTTACACAAACCAATTCATTTTTGATAAAAAACTCAAAGACAAATCCGAAGAAAATACTATCTTGCAGTAAAAAGAATTCTCCATGAGTTTTGTGCATTCAGTACGGCATTTTTTTGAAAAAAACGGTTTTCATGTTTCCTCTCGATTGGCTGATAGGCTGGGTATGAGGGCGATGAATGTTCGATTGTTTTTTATCTATATCTCCTTTGTAACCGTTGGGTTGTCGTTCGGATTTTACTTAACCTTGGCTTTTTTGCTGCGTTTAAAGGATATGATTTATACCAAACGCAGTTCTGTTTTTGATTTATGAAAAACCTATTCAAATCGAAATTACGCAAAGCAGCCGTGCTCTTGTTTGTTATCTTAACAATTGGAGTTTCTGGTTATATGCTCTTGTCTGGAGATAGTTTTATAAATTCTCTGTACATGACTGTGATTACCATGAGTACAGTTGGTTTTAGCGAGGTACACCCGCTGAACCCTGCAGAAAAAGTGTTTACCATTTTTCTTATTTTAACCAGTATTACTGTTTTTGGATACGCTCTTTCATCATTTACGGAATACATTGTAAGTGGCCAATTATTTCAACAATTAAAACTTAAAAAAGTGCAAAAGAAAATCGAAAAATTAGAAGGCCATACCATCGTATGTGGTTATGGAAGAAACGGTAAGCAGGCCATGTTAAAGTTGAAAAATTACAATCAACAGGTGGTAGTAATCGAAAGAGATAAAGACAATATTTCAACCTTGGATACCGAAGGAATTATCAACGTCGAAGGTGATGCCACGATTGATGAAACCTTAATAAAAGCCGGTATCGAAAAAGCCAGTAATTTAATAACCGCTTTGCCTTCGGATGCAGATAATTTATTTGTAGTACTTACTGCCAAACAGTTGAATAAAAATTGTAGAATCATTAGTCGAGCATCAAGTGATTCATCTTTCGGAAAATTAAAAATAGCAGGTGCTGATAATGTTATTATGCCAGATAAATTAGGAGGAGCACATATGGCTTCTTTGGTGGTAACTCCCGATCTTTTAGAATTTGTAGATCGTTTGGCTTTCGAAGGAGAAAGTATTGCCAATTTAGAAGAGGTGGCCATCAATGATTTACCAGTAAAATATATAAATAAAACCATTTTAGACCTAGATCTAAGACGTCAAACTGGGTGCACTGTAATTGGATTAAAAACCTCTTTAGGAGATTATATCATCAATCCAGAATCAACAGCCATTATGGAAAAAAATACAAGCCTAATTGTTTTAGGGAGACCAGAACAAATCTTAAAATTGAGAAAATTATTTTAATGAAGAAACGCGTCGTTATTACGGGAAGCAATGGACTTTTAGGTCAAACACTTGTCAATCTGTTATTAGAAGAGCCTAATAGTTATGAGGTAACCGGTTTTTCAAAAGGTCCTAACAGAAGTAAGCGCAACGATTTTAACTATGTATCTATCGACATTACAGATCAAAAAAGCTTAGAAACCCAAATAAAGCTGATACAACCTCATTTTATTGTCAATACGGCGGCCATGACCAATGTGGATGCTTGTGAGAGCAATCGCGATGCTTGCTATGCGTTAAATGTTTCTGCAGTAGCCTACCTCACCGAAATTTCAAAAAGCATTGGAGCACATATAATCCATCTTTCAACCGATTTTATTTTTGACGGGATACAAGGAAACTACAAAGAAACAGATGTTGCGAATCCGTTAAGTTATTATGGCGAAACAAAACTGCTTTCAGAAGAAATCCTTAACAAATCAACCATAGATTTTACTATTTTGCGAACGATCTTAGTATATGGGCTTACGGCTGATATGTCTCGAAGCAATATTGTTTTGTGGGTGAAAGAGTCTTTAGAACAACACAAAGAAATACAAATTGTAAATGATCAATACAGAACGCCAACCTTTGTGTTAAGTTTGGCAGAGGCTTGCAAACGCTGTATAGATATCGGTGCAAAGGGCACTTTTAATATCGCTTCGAACACCTTATTAAGTATTTATGAAATCGCCTTGCAAATTGCAGATACTTTTGGCTTGGATGCACAGTATATCAAACCCATAGAAACGGCTACTTTAAATCAACCAGCAAATAGACCTGTAAAAACTGGTTTCGATTTGACCAAAACAAAAAAAGAACTCGATTTTCATCCAAAATCATTTAAAGAGGATTTACAGAAATTTAAGAATATGTTAATCTAAACTGCATATTTATGGTCTAAAAGTTATTAAAAGTTCATTTTTTTTATGATATTGCGGGCACTAATTAAATAAACTAATAGTTCTCATGAAGAAAAAACTTCTAACGTTACTGTTTTTTGCAGTACCAATGTTCACATTTGCACAAGAAAAAGGATTGGATGAAAAAATTAATGACGCTTTTATGCCTATTGCTACTTGGTGGGAAGGTTTTATACTGACAACCGTTCCTTTAGGTTCCTATAATGTTCCATTTGTGGTGATTCTTTTAGTTGTTGGAGCTACTTTTTTTACCATTTATTTTAGATTTCCTGCGATTACACGTTTTGCTACGGCCATTAACACGGTTCGCGGTAAATATGTTGATATCGAAAAACATGGAGTTGATAAATTATATAATAATGATGAAGCCTTAGCGATAGAAGATATTCAAGATACCATTAGAGATGAGAGTGCTCATGGAGAGGTGTCTCACTTTCAAGCTTTGGCAACTGCAGTTTCTGGAACCGTAGGTTTAGGAAATATTGCTGGGGTTGCTGTTGCAATTGCACTAGGAGGTCCAGGAGCTACCTTTTGGATGATTATTTGTGGTTTAATAGGAATGTCAACAAAGTTTGTAGAATGTACCCTTGGGGTAAAATATAGAGATGTTGGACCAGACGGTACCATCTACGGAGGACCTATGTATTACTTATCAAAAGGTCTTAAAGAAAGAGGTTTAACCAATTTAGGAAAAGTATTAGGAGTTTTGTTCGCAATTTTATGTGTTGGAGCTTCTTTTGGAGGTGGAAATGCCTTTCAATCAAATCAAGCAACTGTGCAGTTAGTATCGTTGTTTGGATTGCAAGGAGGATCTTCAGGATTCATTATTGGAATTGTTTTAGCAGTTTTAGTTGGAATTGTAATTATCGGTGGAATTAAGCGTATTGCTAAAATTACAGAGAAGATTGTTCCATTTATGGCAGGTATCTATATCGTTGCCTCTTTAATAATTATTTTATCGCATGCTTCTTATATTGATGATGCCTTTACCTTAATTATTGATGGAGCTTTCACGCCAATGGCGGGTCTAGGAGGTGTTATCGGGGTTATTATCGTTGGTTTTCAACGTGCTGCCTTTTCTAATGAGGCTGGAGCAGGATCTGCGGCTATTGCGCATTCTGCGGTTAGAACCAAATATCCAGCATCTGAGGGTGTTGTTGCATTGTTAGAGCCTTTTATTGATACGGTTGTAATTTGTACAATGACTGCATTGGTTATTATATTTTTCAATATCGATGGAACCAATATGCAAAGTGTTTTCCAATATGGAGCTGCTGGAGATTCTAGCAGTAGTGTATTGTTAAATTCTGATGGAAGTTCTATCGGAGGAGTAGATTTAACTTCAATGGCTTTTGATGCTGTAATCCCAGGATTCTCATACATATTAACTATTGCTATTGTGTTGTTTGCGTTTTCTACAATGATCTCATGGTCTTATTATGGTCTTCAGTCTTGGAAATACCTTTTTGGTAGAGGAAAAACTGCTGATATGTTATATAAGATTTTATTCTTAGTATTTGTGGTTATTGGAGCTGCTGCAACTTTAGATGCAGTTATTAAATTCTCAGATGCAATGATTCTAGCCTTGGTATTCCCAAATATGGTTGGATTGTTGTTATTATTCCCGAAAGTACGAGAGGAAATGAAAAGATATATTGGAGCTATTTCTATTAAGAAAGAAGCTTTAGAAGATGGTCATGTGGACATTACAGAGCACATGTAAAACGCATAAACATGTTTAAAATACAACCCCAT
>CBFHUV010000054.1:0-13630 GCA_965659055.1 Polaribacter sp. | reverse complement strand
TTGGTAAAATCATATAAGTTTTCAATTAAAATACGTTGTTCGTTAAATCCATTCAGCCCTTCATCTTTAAAATTAATGTATTCATGTGCTTTTTTAACTTCATAAAGAGCAGGCTGTGGTTGTCGATCTGGAAATACGATTCCGTTATTTAAAAATGAATTGTCAGTGGGCATTCCTTTTCCATAATCACCTCCATAAGCGTAAAAACGTTGTCCTTTGTCATTGGTTTTCCATATGGACTGATCTACCCAATCCCAAATAAATCCACCTTGTAAGTTTTCATATTTTTCAATAATTCCCCAGTAATCGGCAAAATTCCCAGTACTGTTTCCCATCGCATGTGCATATTCACTTGGTATGAAAGGGCGGTCTGTTTTATTGCTTCCAATTCTTTCAAAGGTGGCAGGTGAGGGGTATTGCGGCACAATAATGTCTGTATTCCAATCCATATCATACAAACTTCCATCTCTGTCTTTGTAGGGACGTTCATATTGAACCGGTCTTTTGCTTTTGTCATTGGCTTTTATGGCTTTATAGCCTGCATAAAAATTCACACCGTTTCCAGCCTCATTACCCATAGACCATATAATCACAGAAGGATGGTTTTTATCTCTTTTAACCATTCTAAGCATTCTGTCTACATGGGCATTTTCCCAATTTGATTTTTTTGCTAAAGAATACTTACCATAATACATCCCATGCGATTCTATATTGGCTTCATCAACTACATATATACCGTAAAGATCACAGAGCTCATAAAAACGTCTGCCTCGCGGATAATGACTCAAACGAACTGCATTTATATTGTTTTCTTTCCATAGCCTAATATCTTTTAATATTAAGGCCTCACTCATTACATGACCCGTTTCTGGATCTGTTTCTTGGGTATTGACTCCTTTTAAGGTGATTACCTGCCCATTCACCAAAAGCAATCCATTTTTAATCTCAACAGACCGAAAACCAATCTTACGTTCGGTTGCTTCTAAGAGAGTTCCTTTAGCATCCTTTATGAGGATTCTTAAAGTGTAAAGATTTGGGTGTTCTGCGCTCCAGGGGCTAACTTTAGAGATGGTTTTTTTAAAAGTCACCGCTTCATTGGAGTTTTGGTTCAGTTGTATGGATTTTGTTTCTTTTGTCAATAAAGTAGTCTTGTCATACAATTGATATTCAACCTGTACTTCCTTTTTAGAATTTAGATGATTTTGTAACTGAATGTCTAATTCTAATCGTCCATCTTCATAACTTTTATCCAGAGTCGATAAGACTTCAAAATCTTGTAATCGTATTTTAGGTTGCCCATAAATATAGACGCTGCGTTCGATTCCACTGATTCTCCAAAAGTCTTGGCCTTCTAAATAACTGCCATCCGTCCATCTAAATATTTGAATGGCAATGGTGTTTTTACCTTTTTTTGCAGCTTTAGTGATGTTAAATTCGCTTGGTAGCTTACTGCCTTGTGAATAGCCAATATATTGACCATTAAGCCATACAAAGCCTCCAGATTTCATGGCTCCTATATGAAGAAAAAGTTCTTTTTCATTCCAATCCGCGTCTAAGTTAAAGTCTCGTCTATAAGAACCTACTGGGTTGTACTCATGAGGAACCTTTCCAGGATTTTTTGGATATACCCGATCTACCAATTCCATATCATCGGCAACCATTGCCTTGTAATCAGAAAACTCATATTGATGATTCACATAAATTGGAACTCCATAGCCTTCAACTTCCCAATTAGCAGGGACTTTAATTTCTTTCCAGCCTCTCAAACGCTCTTTAAGGTTCATAAAAGTCTGAGGTCTATCTTTTGGAGAACGCACCCATTTAAATTTCCACAAACCATCTAAGGATACATGAAAATTAGGTTTGTTGTTTGTCAATTCATTCATGGAGGCAAATGAGGTAAAACTTGCATGTGCCGCTTCTTTGTTTTCTGAGATCACCTGCTCATTTTCTATATAATGCCAAATGTTTTTATTTTGAGCAGAGCTGAGAGAAACGAAGGCGAGGGCAGTGAGGAGAACTAGTGTTTTTTTCATGTTTTTTGGTTGGTCTTCAAATATAAAAAAAACCGAAGCGTTTGCTTCGGTTTTTTATAAAATATATGCAATGATTACAAGTGAATTACTTCTCCATAAGCATCTGCAACTGCTTCCATAACCGCCTCACTCATGGTAGGGTGTGGATGAATTGCTTTTAAAACTTCATGACCTGTAGTTTCTAACTTACGACCTAAAACCGCTTCTGCAATCATATCAGTAACTCCAGCACCAATCATATGACAACCCAACCATTCTCCATATTTGGCATCAAAAATAACTTTAACAAAACCATCAGGGGTTCCTGCAGCCTTTGCTTTTCCTGATGCAGAGAATGGGAATTTACCAACTTTTAGTTCATAGCCTTTTTCTTTGGCTTGCTCTTCAGTCATCCCTACAGAGGCAATTTCTGGAGTCGCATAGGTACAACCAGGAATGTTTCCATAGTCAATTGCTTCAGTATGCAATCCTGCAATTTTTTCGATACAGGTAATTCCTTCAGCAGAGGCTACGTGCGCCAGAGCAGGACCAGGAACTACATCACCAATAGCATAATATCCTGGGATATTAGTTTGGTAAAAATCGTTTACTAAAATTTTATCTCTATCTGTAATAATTCCAACATCTTCCAATCCAATGTTTTCAATATTGGTTTTAATTCCAACTGCAGACAATAAAATATCAGCCTCTAAAATTTCCTCTCCTTTTTTGGTCTTTACAGTTGCCTTAACTCCTTTGCCAGAAACATCAACAGATTCTACAGAAGAATTGGTCATTACTTTAATTCCTGCCTTTTTAATAGAGCGTTCAAACTGTTTTGAAATATCTACATCTTCTAAAGGAACGATGTTTGGCATAAACTCTACTATAGTTACATCTGTACCCATTGCATTGTAAAAATGAGCAAACTCAGAACCAATCGCACCAGAACCTACAACGATCATTGATTTTGGCTGACTAGGTAAGGTCATAGCTTCTCTATATCCGATTACTTTTTTACCATCTTGAGGAAGGTTTGGTAAAACTCGAGAGCGCGCTCCAGTAGCGATAATAATATGATCAGCACTGTATTCAGTAACTTTACCATCGGCATCAGTAACATCGACTTTTTTACCAGTTTTTATTTTTCCAAATCCATCAATAATGTCGATTTTGTTTTTCTTCATCAAAAACTGAACACCTTTGCTCATTCCATCTGCAACACCTCGACTTCGTTTAATAACGGCTTCAAAATCCTTATCAATGGCCTCAGCTTTTAATCCGTATTCATCAACGTGTTTTAAATAGTCGTATACCTGAGCAGATTTTAATAAAGCTTTGGTAGGAATACATCCCCAGTTAAGGCAAATTCCTCCTAAGCTCTCTTTTTCTATCACTGCTGTTTTGAATCCCAATTGAGAGGCTCTAATTGCAGTTACATAACCTCCAGGTCCACTTCCGATTATAAGTACGTCGTATTTCATGATTTGTTTTTTATGTTTATTATTTATTTTGGGCGTTCGAGCGGGCTTTTCGTTGTATCTTTTTAGCAGTTTTTTAACCTTGATTTACGACAAGCAAGAACAAATTTACTCATTCTTTACAAATGTACTCGAAATGACAACTAAAAAGGATGTCACTTCAATCCCTAACGCATTCTTATTTTTTAACTTTTCAATTTATTTAAACTTCTTATGGCTAATACCACTTTTTTTTACATTCTTTCTGGAACTTGAATTCCCAACAAAGAAAATGCAGATTTTATAATTTCACTTACTTTTTTTGATAACTGTACACGTATAATTTTATTCTCAAGAACTTCTTCACCCAAAATAGAAACGTTTTGATAAAATGAATTGAATTCTTTTACAAGGTCATAGGTGTAATTAGCAATCAAAGCAGGTGAATGATTCGCCGCTGCCAATTGGATAACCTCAGGATAATTCTCAATAATTTTTATCAGCTCTTTTTCTTTGGAATGCAAGGCGATATTTGTGATCGGTTTTGAATAATCAAAAGTGGCTTTTCGCAAAATTGATTGAATTCTTGCATAGGTATATTGGATAAAAGGCCCCGTGTTTCCTTGAAAATCTACCGACTCTTTTGGATCAAATAAAATTCGTTTTTTTGGATCTACCTTTAAAATATAATACTTTAAAGCTCCTAAGCCAATAGTTGTGTATAATTCTTCTTTTTCAGCATCAGAATAACCATCTAGCTTGCCTAATTCTTGCGATAGATTCCTTGCCGTATCCGTCATTTCTTCCATCAATTCATCGGCATCTACTACAGTGCCCTCTCTAGATTTCATTTTCCCTGATGGTAAATCTACCATTCCATAACTTAAATGAAACAAGGCATCTGCCCACGTATATCCCAATTTTTTAAGAATTAAGAAAAGTACCTTAAAATGATAATCTTGTTCGTTACCTACCGTATAGACCATTCCACTTAGGTCTGGATAATCTTTAGCACGTTGGATTGCAGTTCCGATGTCTTGGGTCATGTACACAGCTGTACCATCAGATCTTAAAACAATCTTTTCATCCAATCCATCCTCAGTCAAATCAATCCAAACAGAACCATCCTCTTTTTTATAGAAGACTCCTTTTTCCAATCCTTCAATAATATTGTCTTTTCCTAATAAATAGGTATTGCTCTCGTAATAATAAGAATCAAAATTAACGCCTAGATTTTTATAGGTAGTCTCAAAACCTTCATAGACCCAAGAATTCATGGTTTTCCATAATTCTATAGTGTTTTGATCTCCAGCTTCCCAAGCCTGCAACATTTCTTGAGCTTCTACCAATAAAGGGGCTTGTTTTTTAGCGTCTTCTTCAGAAAGCCCTTCAGCCATTAGCTTTGTGATTTCTTTTTTGTATTCTTGATCAAACTTTACATAGTAGTTTCCTACCAATTTATCTCCCTTTAGTCCAGAAGTGGCAGGTGTTTCACCATTTCCAAATTTTTGCCAAGCCAACATGGATTTACAAATATGAATCCCACGATCATTAATAATTTGGGTTTTGTACACTTTATGCCCCGCAGCTTTAAGTATTTCTGCAACAGAATAGCCTAAAAGATTATTACGAACATGTCCTAAATGAAGCGGTTTGTTGGTGTTTGGTGAGGAATATTCTACCAAAACAGCATCGCTTTGCTTGCTTTCGCTAACAAAACCATAGTTTTTATTAGAAAAAATGGTTTGGAAAGAATTTAAATAGCTATCATCGTTTATTACTAGGTTTAAAAAACCCTTTACGACATTAAAAGCGGTGATTTCTGCAACGTTTTCTAAGCAATAGTTTCCAATAGCTTCTCCTATTTGCACAGGGTTTCCTTTAACGAAACGCAACATAGGAAATACCACTACAGTAATATCTCCTTCAAATTCTTTACGGGTTGCTTGGAATTCTACAGAAGGGATTTCTGTTTTATAGATGGTTAAAATTGCTTCTTTTACGGCAGTCTCTATGCGGGTTTGAATACTCATTTCTTCTTGCAAATTGAAGTGCAAAATTACATATTTTATTTCATTTTGACCCTCAAAATTTGTTCTACATAATTAAAAGCTGAATTGCAATTAATATTGGTATTTTTGTACTCGTATGGAAGACATGAACAAACGTTTAGAAGAACTGCCTAAACTTGCCGCTGAGGCAAAGAAGGAAAGTCAAAAGTATTTTGCAAAGCTCAAAAAGCGAACGCCAAAAAACTTAGACTATGTCATGCAAGAATTGCATGATGCTGAATTTGCTAAAACGGATTGTTTGACCTGTGGAAATTGCTGTAAAACAACGAGCCCTATATTTACAGAAAAAGATGTGGAACGCATATCGAAACATTTTCGAATGAAAGTTTTTGACTTTAAAAGTCAATATTTGCAGAGGGATGAAGATGATTTTATGGTGTTGAAATCGGCTCCCTGTACTTTTTTAGATCTTTCAGACAACAGTTGTACTATTTATGATGTTCGACCTAAAGCTTGTGCTGAATACCCACATACCAATCGCAGAAAATTCATTCAAATTACCAACTTAACCATTGCCAATACAGAAATTTGTCCTGCAACCTATCGAATTCTTGAGGAATTAAAAAAACGGTTACCAACTAGTTAAATTTTACTATTTTAGTAAAAAAAAATAACTTAATTTGGAAACTATCATCACCTATTTCGAATCCATTCCTTCTTTACACAGAAGTATTATTCTTGTTGGGGGAATCACTTTTTTTTGGCTTTTAGAAGGAGCTTTGCCCTTGTTTAACTTTACGTATAAGAAATGGAAACATGCTTTTCCTAACTTATTTTTTACTGCAACAACCGTAGTTATAAATTTCGCTCTTGCTTTTTTATTGCTTCAAACTGCCGATTGGGTTCAGGCAAATAATTTTGGTTTGATTAACTGGATGCCTGACATGCCTTTGTGGATGTATGTCGTGTTAGGTGTATTGTTATTGGATTTTTTTGGAGCTTATTTGGCACATTTTGTAGAGCATAAGGTGTCTTATTTATGGGTGATTCATTTGGTGCATCATACAGATCATAAGGTAGATACAACGACAGCCAACAGGCATCACCCTTTAGAAAGTTTGATTCGTTTTGCATTTACCTTATTTGGTGTTTTTATAATTGGGACACCCATTGCTATTGTGATGATTTATCAATCCTTATCATTGGTTTTTACCCAATTTACCCATGCCAATATTAAAATGTCTAAAGGTGTAGATCACTTTTTAAGTTATTTTATCGTTTCTCCAGACATGCACAAGGTGCATCATCATCATATGTTGCCATATACAGACTCGAATTATGGAAATATTTTTTCTGTTTGGGATCGAATTTTTGGAACCTATCTTCATTTAGATCGAGAGAAAATAGTCTATGGCGTAGATACCTTTCCCGATGAAAAAACGAATTCATCACTTAAGGAATTATTAAAACAACCCTTTCAAGGCTATAGAAAACCAACGACAGCAGATAAATAAAGGCAAGACATTGACTTAGTTGTAGATTAAATATTTTTTTCGGGTTTTCTTAAAAGTGTTTAAGTCTTTTTGCCATGATTTTATAATCTCTTTTTCTGATAAACCAGCTTCAATTTGTTGCTGAAGTTTTTTTGTTCCTGCATGGATTGTAAAAGTCTGTCCAAAGAATTTTTCTGTTTTGGGAGTTTTTTTATACGCATCCATCAACCATTCTAAGTTTAAAGAACTTAATCTTTCAGAAGCACTTAAATCTACACCATAACAAAGTTTCCCTTTTTCTTTTGGGTATGTAGAACCAAAATTTGGTTTTGGCGTATAGGTAAAATTGCTTTTTGGAAAAAAGGATGCCCCATATCTTTGAAACTGAAACTCGGTTCCTCTACCAGCATTAATTATTGTTCCTTCAAAAAAACCTAAACTAGGGTAGAGGTTTATAGATAGGTCATTTGGTAAATTAGGAGAAGGTCTAATACTTAAACTATATGTCGATTTATGTGTATAGTTTTCTAAGGGAATCACCTTTAAATCACATTGTATTCCGCTTTCGAGCCATTTTTCACCATTAATCATTTGTCCATATTCTCCAATAGTCATTCCATAAACTACAGGAACTTTATGCATACCCACAAAAGATCTATGCTCTAATTCTAAAACAGGACCATCAATATAATGTCCATTAGGATTTGGTCTGTCTAAAATTAGTAAAGAGATTCCTAATTCAGCACAAGCCTCCATGACATAATGTAAAGTAGAAATATAGGTGTAAAAACGTGCGCCAACATCTTGAATGTCGAAAACAACCAGATCAATTCCTTCTAATTGTTTTGCAGAAGGTTTTTTACTTTTGCCGTATAAAGAAACAATGGGCAAACCAGTTTTAGTGTCTAAGCCATCTTTTACAAGTTCAGCTGCATCTGCGTCCCCTCTAAAACCATGTTCTGGGGCAAAAACTTTTTGAACAGAAACGCCCATAGAAAGTAAACTATCTACTAAGTGGGTATACCTGTTTTTATTCACATTCTTTATTACAGATGTTTGATTTGCGACCACTGCAATTTTTTTTCCTTTCAAAAGTTTTAAATATTGAGAGGTTTGTTCTGCTCCAACTTTAATGTTTGAAGAATTTTGTGCGCAGGAGGTCCCTTGAAAAATGATGCACAAAAACAAGATTAAATATGTACTTTTGAAACGAACTAGAACCATAAAACATTGAATTACGAATTATTTATTGCAAAACGCATTATTGCTGGAAAAGAATATAAAAATAGTATTTCCTCTCCAATAATAAAAATTGCAATTACTGCAATTGCTTTAGGAATTATCATCATGATGATTTCCATTGCCACAGGTACTGGTTTACAAACAAAAATCAAAGAAAAAATCTCTGGATTTAAAGGACATGTGGTTATTACCAATTATGATGATAATAGTTCTGATGTTTCGATTTCACCAGTGGATATAGATCAAGACTTTTACCCTAAATTTCAGCATATAGATGGAATTAAAAATGTTCAAATATTTGCAAATAAAGCAGGCCTTATTAGAACCGCTGAAGACTTTGAGGGAATTGTATTAAAAGGAGTTTCTAAAGATTACGATTGGACTTTTTTTAAAGAGTATTTAATTGAGGGAACCCTGCTCGATTTTAACAAAAGCAGAACCAGAGATGTACTATTATCCAAAAGTCTAGTTGACCGATTAAATTTGCATTTAAAAGATACCATTAATGTCTTTTTTATGAAATCGGAGCCCAACAAATTGCCAAGTCGATATAAGATGGTAGTAACGGGAATCTTCGATACTGGCTTTAATCAGTTTGATAAAAACATGATGATTGGAGATATTCGTGAAGTGCAAAGATTGAATAAATGGTCGGATCAACAAGTGGGAGGGTTTGAAGTATTGTTGGATGATTTTAATCAAATAGAAGAAAAAGGAAATGAAATTTATACTTCGATTGGTTCTACGTTAAACAGTGATACTGTAGTAGATTTATACCCAATTATTTTTGAGTGGGTAAGTCTTTTTGATAATAATATCTGGTTTATTATTGGAATTATGATTTTGGTTGCTAGTATTAATATGATTACAGCTTTGCTTGTGCTTATATTAGAAAGGGTGCAAATGATTGGAATTTTAAAGGCTTTAGGGGCATCTAATTGGAGCATTCGAAAAGTCTTTTTATACAATGCGGCCTATCTTATTTTGAAAGGCTTGTTTTGGGGGAATTTAATTGGATTTGCTCTGCTTTTTGCTCAGTATTATTTTGGCTTTATTACCTTAAATCCAGAAACTTATTATGTTTCTAAAGTTCCAATTAGTTTTAATATCTTGACGATACTCCTGCTAAATATTGGAACACTTGTGATGTGTTTCTTGCTATTATTACTTCCATCATTCATTATTTCAAAAATTAGTCCAGTAAAATCCATAAAATTTGCTTAGGCATTTAAAAGTGATACTGCTTTAAATAATGATGGCCATATTGAATTCTTTTTAAGAACAAACTAATAAAGCCAACTCTAAAATATTTTGTTTCTTTGCACTATAATTATATATGATGAAATACGCTAAAAATATATTAGAAACCATTGGAAATACGCCGTTGGTTCAATTAAATTCTGTGACGAAGGAAGTTTCAGCTTTGGTTTTGGCTAAGGTGGAAACCTTTAATCCAGGAAATTCTGTAAAGGATCGAATGGCTGTAAAAATGATAGAGGATGCCGAAGCTGATGGCAGGCTAAAACCAGGAGGAACGATCATTGAAGGAACTTCTGGGAATACAGGAATGGGATTGGCTTTAGCGGCTATTGTAAAAGGCTACAAATGTATTTTTGTAATTTCAGATAAGCAGTCTAAAGAGAAGATGGATATTTTGAGAGCTGTGGGGGCGGAGGTAGTAGTTTGCCCAACAAATGTAGAGCCTACTGATCCAAGATCTTATTATTCTGTTTCAAAGAGATTGGGAGAAGAGACACCAAATTCCTGGTATGTAAATCAATATGATAATCCTTCGAATGCCTTGGCTCATTATGAGCAAACAGGACCAGAAATTTGGGAGCAAACTGATGGAAAAATAACTCATTTTGTGGTAGGTGTTGGTACTGGTGGAACAATTTCAGGAACTGCTAAATACTTGAAAGAAAAGAATCCTAATATTAAGATATGGGGTGTAGATACCTATGGATCTGTTTTTAAAAAGTATCACGAGACTGGTATATTCGATGAAAATGAAATTTACCCTTATATCACTGAAGGGATAGGAGAAGACATTTTGCCTTTAAATGTAGATTTTAGTTTAATTGATGGATTTACAAAGGTTACAGATAAGGATGCGGCTGTTTATACTCGAAAAATAGCAAAACAAGAAGGAATATTTGTGGGTAATTCTGCAGGTTCTGCAATTAAAGGATTGCTGCAATTAAAAGAGCATTTTACCAAGGATGATGTGGTTGTTGTATTGTTTCATGATCATGGTTCGCGTTATGTTGGAAAAATGTTCAATGATGATTGGATGCGGGAACGTGGGTTCTTAGACGAAGAAATTACTACGGCAGAAGATTTAGTTAAAGACCATGTAAGCCATCCGCTTTTAACGGTTCAAACTGAGGAGCTAGTTTCACATGCTATTGAGCGTATGCGAGATTTTAAAATTTCACAAATTCCTGTAAGAGATTCAGATGGTTTTGTTGGCTCTATCGACGAAACAGATGTGCTCAGATCTTATTTAACCGATATGAATATAGCGAACATGCCAATTAAAACCGTTATGGGGCCTCCGTTCCCGATAGTTCCTAAAAACGCAAGTATCGAAAAAGTATCTAAGTTAATTACGAAGGAGAATCAAGCTGTATTGGTAGATTTAGGTGATGGATCTTATCATATCATAACAAAACACGATATCATTAGAGCAATATCATAAGGCATAGCTAGCTAGAATAAAAAAACCACTCCGATTTGGAGTGGTTTTTTGTATCAACTAATTCAAATAATTTACACAATGAAAACAAGTCTCTCACCTTTGTTTTCAAATTTCTATTTTACAAGGATTGTGCCAAACTAAATAGATATCAATTTTTTTGTTAAAAAAATTGAATTTTTGTATTTTTTTAACATCAAAAGATTTTAAATTGATTTTAATGTATTAATATTTCATTTTTATTGAATATTATATATTTTATTTAAGATTTCATTGCAAATAAAAAACTCTCTGATGTTTTCAGAGAGTTTTTTACAATTATAAGACTTTTTATTTAGCTTGCGTGTTTATGGGCTTTGTAGGATGAACGAACTAAGGCACCACTTTCTACATACATAAAGCCCATTTCAAGACCAAGTGTTTCGTATTTTTTAAATTGATCAGGAGTAATGAACTCCTTTACAGGTAAGTGTTTTTTTGAAGGTTGTAAATATTGACCAATCGTAATCACATCTAAGCCCACGGCTCTCAAATCTTTCATGGTTTGGATCACTTCATCTTCTGTTTCACCTAATCCCAGCATTATTCCAGATTTGGTTCTCATGCCGTTTTCCTTTAGGTATTTTAAAACACCTAAACTTCTATCATATTTGGCTTGGATACGAACTTCACGAGTAAGTCTCCTTACCGTTTCCATATTGTGAGAAACCACTTCTGGAGCCACTTTTATAATTCGGTCTATTTGTTGCTCGTTTCCTTGGAAATCAGGGATTAAAGTCTCTAGGGTGGTTCCTGGGTTTGCTCTTCGCACTGCATTCACAGTTTCAGCCCAAATAATAGACCCTCCATCCTTTAAATCATCCCGATCTACAGAAGTAAGGACCGCGTGCTTAATTTTCATGATTTTAATAGACCTTGCTACTTTCTCTGGTTCGTCCCATTCAACCGTATCTGGTCGTCCTGTTTTTACACCACAGAACCCACATGAACGGGTGCAGGTATTTCCTAAAATCATAAATGTAGCAGTTCCTTCTCCCCAACATTCACCCATATTAGGACAGCTTCCACTAGTACATATGGTGTTTAGCTTGTACTTGTCTACCAGGCCTCTTAATTCTGTATATTTTTTACCTACTGGTAATTTTACACGCAACCATTTTGGTTTTTGAACTTTTTCCTGAACTAGTATTGATTCATTTGCCATGCTACTCAACTTTAAGCTGCAAAGTTACGAAGAAATCTATTATAAATTAAACAAAAACCAAAGACTAAAGCCTATAAGAAATGCAATTCCAAACCAGCTTAGAGTTTTTAAGTAGTTCGAGGGATGATGTTCTTTTGGTGTATGTTTTCCAGTAATTAATAGATAATTTAATAAAGCGTAAAAGGGAGCCGTTAAAAATGATAAAATGGTTGCAATTTTAACCAGTAAGCCCATGTTGCTCATAAAAGAATGAATAATAACAAAGGTTCCAATAGCTAAAAATCCCATCCAAAACCAGTAATTCAAATTTGACTTTTTCTCATTTGACTTTTTCTCAGTAAGTAAATCAGTGGTTTTTGCCATTGCTCTTGGTGAGGCGTCCAAAGTAGTAATAGTAGTACTAAACATGGTTGTAAATGCCGCTACTGCAATAAAAATATATGAAAACTCTCCAAGATTTGTAGTATACAAGCTCATTAATTGTGCTGCGAAAATACGACCACTATTTGAGAAAGTTTCTCCTGAATTATACATGACGGACGCACCTAAAATAATAAAGCATAGACCTAAAAATAGCGCCCCGAGGTATCCAATATTAAAGTCAAGTATGGCTTGTTTAGGATTTGTTTTTAAGGTTTGAGATTTGTCTTTTTCTAGAGTCCATAAAGAATGCCAAATAGAAATATCTAGGGGTGCAGGCATCCAACCTAAAAAAGCAATCAAAAAAGTAATCTCAATAGTTCCACTAGGTAATATTTGAGTAAAATCAATGGGTTCTTTGGTGCTAAATAATGCTACTAAAACAGCAGCTATGGTGCTTATGGTCAATACAATAATGATGTACTTCATCAAACGGTCTAATAGCTTGTATTTGCCAATTGCTAAAATAAAGATACTGATTCCAATAATGATTACTGACCATATTGTTAAATCAGCAGTAATTCCAAAAAGCTGAGAAGCGATACCAGCAGTGACAATCGTTACTGCCGCTTGAATCGTAAACATGGTTGCTAAATTGATAATATAATAAGCAATCAATACAGGTTTTCCAAGTCTTTTATAACCATCTAACAAGGATTCTCCGGTTGCTGCAGCATAGCGCGGGCCATATTGAAAAAAAGGGTATTTAAATAAGTGAACTAAGAATAAGGCCCAAGCTAAACCATAGCCAAATTCTGCTCCGGCTCTAGTAGATTGTACCAAGTGCGAAACTCCTACCGCTGCACCAGCAAACAATAAACCTGGCCCAACTGAACTTAATAATGCTTTTTTCAACCTAAGACTTTTTTATAATCGCCGCCAATAATTTTTTAGCTCGTAATAATTTTACCTTTACATTATTCATGGGCTCACCAATCTGAACAGAAATTTCTTTATAACTCAATTCTTGAAAATAACGCAACTGAATTACTTCTTGATATTTTGGTTTTAACTGCTTAATGTCTTTTAATAATTTCGCCAAATTTTGTTCCGTAATGATTTTATCTTCGGGGCTAGGGCTATCAT
>CBFHUV010000053.1:0-13896 GCA_965659055.1 Polaribacter sp. | reverse complement strand
GCTATGGACAACCGACCTTTAAAATTTGAAGAGTTTGAAGCCATTCAAAATCAGGTGATTTATGTAAGTGCAACTCCTGCGGATTATGAACTACAACAAACCGATGGTGTTTTCGTAGAACAAGTAATTCGGCCTACAGGATTATTGGACCCAATTATTGAAGTACGACCTAGTCAAAATCAAATCGATGATTTGATCGAGGAAATACAAATCCGTGTAGACAAAGATGAGCGAACCTTGGTTACAACCCTAACCAAGAGAATGGCAGAAGAATTGGCCAAATACTTAACTCGAATTCAAATTCGATGTCGCTATATCCATTCGGATGTTGACACCCTAGAGCGTGTTCAGATTATGCAGGATTTAAGAACGGGCTTGTTTGACGTCTTGATTGGTGTTAATTTACTTAGAGAAGGCTTAGACCTGCCCGAAGTATCGCTAGTAGCAATTCTAGACGCAGATAAAGAGGGCTTCCTTCGTTCTCATCGTTCCTTAACGCAAACCATCGGTAGAGCGGCTAGAAACGTCAATGGGTTGGCTATTTTATATGCAGATAAGATAACCAACAGCATGCAGATGACAATGGATGAAACCGAAAGAAGGAGAACTAAGCAAACAGATTACAATACAAAAAACAACATCACTCCTACTCAGATAAAGAAAAGTATCGATAATTCCTTGTCAAAAAAGGCAGTTTCTTCTTATCATTATGACAATGCCATTCAAAAGGCAGCTGAGCAAGAATTAGAATATTTACCGAAATCTGAGATCGAAAAAAGAATTCGTGATAAGCGCAAACAGATGGAGCAAGCTGCTAAAGCTTTAGAGTTTTTAGCTGCGGCTCAATTTAGAGATGAAATTGAAAATTTAAAAAAGAATTTATAAAAAAACGCCTTACAGTGGTAAGGCGTTTTTTTATATCTAACTAAGTTAATCTTATAATGCTAACACTTCTTGAACCTTATCTGCAGCTTCTTGGAATTCAGTTGCAGAAATAATTTTCATTCCACTATTGTCAATTAACTCCTTTGCCTCTATCGCATTGGTCCCTTGAAGTCTACAAATAATTGGAACGGTAATTTTATCACCCATGTTCTTATAAGCATCTACAACTCCTTGAGCTACACGATCACAACGAACAATTCCTCCAAAAATATTAACCAAAATCGCTTTTACATTTGGATCCTTTAAAATAATTCCAAAGGCTGTTTCTACACGTTTCGCATCAGCGGTTCCTCCAACATCTAAAAAGTTTGCAGGTTCACCACCCGCTTGCTTAATTAAATCCATAGTACCCATTGCCAAACCAGCTCCATTTACCATACACCCAACGTTTCCGTCTAAATCTACATAGTTTAAACCAGCAGCTTTTGCTTCTACTTCAATAGGGTTTTCTTCACGTAAATCACGCATTTGAGCATAATCTTTATGACGATATAGAGCATTTTCATCTAAGGTCACTTTAGCATCAACGGCTAAAATTTTATCATTAGAAGTTTTTAACACTGGATTGATTTCAAACAAAGAAGAATCTGATTGTACATAAGCCGTATACAAGTTGGTTACGAACTTCACCATTTCTTTCAATGCATTCCCAGACAAGCCTAGGTTAAAAGCGATTTTACGCGCTTGAAATGGCAATAAGCCCATTGTTGGGTCTATTTCTTCTGTAAATATTAATTGCGGAGTTTCTTCAGCAACAGTTTCGATATCCATTCCTCCTTCTGTAGAATACATAATCATGTTTCTACCTGTATTTCTGTTTAATAAAACAGACATATAATACTCCTCTGGCTCAGAAGCTCCAGGATAGTACACATCCTCAGCAATTAACACTTGATGCACTTTCTTTCCTTCTGCAGAAGTTTGCGGAGTTACCAACATCATTCCAATGATGTCATTAGAAATACTTTCTACTTCAGCCAAATTTTTTGCCAACTTAACACCTCCACCTTTACCACGGCCACCAGCATGAACCTGTGCTTTTACTACGAACCAGCTTGTTCCAGTTTCTACTGTTAATTGTTTCGCTGCATCAACAGCTGCTTTATGACTGCCAGCAACAATTCCACGTTGTATTCTAACGCCAAAGCTGCTCAAAATTTCTTTTCCTTGATATTCGTGTAAATTCATTTTTTTTGAATGTTTTTTAACGAGAACAAAAGTACAAATTCAAATTCGAAAATAGTGTCACTTTTATCAAAAACCTTGATATTTTTTGTCACCGTTCAAAATTTAAGAAGTCTTTGTTTAGAATTAACAAGAATTTATGATTCTCGCAAAAAAATCATGGATAATTTAGCATTTTATTAAAGTACTTAAAACAAAAAATGAATAGATCTTTCCTTTTCGCATTGATTTCCTTACTATCAATGACACATGCGCAAGCACAAATCAACAAAAACCGAAAGATACTCACTACTAATAGATCAGAACACAAGGCACCCAAAATTGATGGCCTCTTAAATGATAAAGCATGGGATGGTGCCCAAATAGCAACTGATTTTGTAATGTTAAGACCAGTAAATGGGCAAGCAGCAGCTAATAATCAAAAAACTGAAGTTAAACTTATTTACGACGATGAAGCGGTATATATTAGTGCCGTTATGTACGAAGAGGATCCAAGCAATATTGCTATGGAATTCACAAATCGCGATAATATCGGACAGACTGATTTCTTTTTAGTGACTATCAACCCTAATGATGATGGGCAAAACCCCTTTGAATTTATCGTTATGAGTACCGGCTCACAAGCCGATGCAAAAATATCGAATGGGAGAGAAGATTTTAACTGGAGTGCTGTTTGGGAAAGTGCAGTAACCTTGAACGATAAAGGATGGGTGGCAGAAATGAAAATTCCTTATCGAGCCCTGCGTTTTGCCAATAGAGAAGTGCAATCTTGGGGGTTTAATTTTCATCGAAAAGTTACCCATAACAATAGCCAGTATACCTGGAATTTCATTAGCAACCAAGAAGGTGTTTGGACACAATATGATGGTTTGGTAGAAGGATTTAGAGACATCCAACCTCCAACTCGATTAAGTTTTTTTCCATATGCATCGACTACCGTTATCAATTATGATGGAAACACCAACTATAGTAATAGTTTAGGGTTAGACATTAAATATGGTATAACAGAAAATTTCACCCTAGACGCTACTTTAATTCCAGATTTTGGACAGACCGCCTTTGATAATGTTGTTTTAAATTTAGGGCCCTTTGAGCAACAATTTAATGAACAACGTCAATTTTTTACAGAGGGAACAGAATTGTTTGGTAAAGGAAACTTGTTCTATTCGAGAAGGATCGGAGATCGGGCATCTATAAGTAGAGGAAGATTACAAAGTACCTTGAATGCAAATGAAGAAATTTTAGACTACCCAAGTAAGGTACAAATGCTCAATGCTATTAAAGTATCAGGAAGAACTAAAAACGGTCTTGGAATCGGCTTTTTCAATGCTTTTACAGAGAAGGCATCTGCGACAGTTCGAAATACTAATAAAGATTTAAAAACCTTGAAAACCGTTGAACCTTTTACAAATTACAGTGTATTAGTTTTAGATCAACAATTCAATCAGAACTCAGCAGTGACGCTAATCAACACAAATGTAACGAGAGTTGGGGACGAATTTAGAGATGGAAACGTAACTGGTCTTTTATACCACGTAAGAACTAAAGACAGTAAGTATTTTATTGATGGTTCTGTGAAAATGAGCTCTATTTCGGATAGTAGCCCCTCTACAACTGGTTATAGTTTTGACACCAGTGTTGCCAAAGCAGCGGGAAATTGGCAAGGTGAAATTGGCTATACATTTATGGATAATAAATTTGATATCAATGATTTAGGTTTTCAAAACAGAAACAATAGTCAAACAATTTATGGAGAACTCTCTCATAGAATTTTAAAACCTACAAAGAATTTTAATGAAATTCGTTACACGTTTAAAGCCCGGGTTAACTATTTACACAACCCAGGGACTTATACAGGCAATAGCCTTTCTTTTAGCTGGTTTTTTCAAACCGTTGAGCGTTTCGGGTTTGGAGGTAGTATCAACTCGAATATAGGAACACAATATGATTATTTTGCAGCATTTCAGCCAGTAGAAGCAAATCGGGTATTTAATCAACCAGGCACAATTAGTTTGAATCCATGGGTTTCTTCTGATTATAGAAACAAATTTGCCTATGATATTCGAGCCAATAAATCATGGTTTTTAAACAACCCGAAAGACAGTTACGGGTATTTGATCTCTCCAAGATATCGTTTTAGCAAACAATTCACTCTTGTCTATAGTTATGAATACAGCAAAACAAATAATGATCAAGGTTATGTTGACAAAGTAGGAAACGACATTATTTTTGGCCAACGTGATCGACGCTCTTACAACAATTCATTAACAGGTAAATACAACTTTAGCATAGAGTCTGCACTCTCTTTGACCTTTAGACATTATTGGGAAACAGCTGAATACCAAAACCAATATTATAAGTTACAAAACAATGGAGATTTGGGAGTTGTAAATTATGTAGGAACTTCTGATGTCAATTTTAACAGTTGGAATTTTGACCTGAGCTATATTTGGCAGTTTGCACCTGGGAGTCAATTAATTGCTTTATATAGAAATACCATTCAACCCAGCACAACCTTTGCCGCTGCTGATTTAAGTTTTTCGGATAATTTAAATGTTTTGCTGCAAGAAAAATCACAAAACTTAATTTCATTACGACTGGTTTATTTTATTGATTATAATAAAATCAAAAGTATTTTTTAAGGGAATTCATTCACTAAGAACTACTGAATTCTTTTAACTTTAATAGACTCGGTATTTTTTATTCTTAATAAGTCAACTCTTTTTAATACTTTCGTTCTACTAAAATTAAAGGATGATCATTGCAAACAATATTCATAAATACTTTGGAAAGGTAGAAGTTCTCAAAGGCGTTAACCTTCATATTAAGGCTGGTGAAGTAATTTCTATTGTTGGCCCTTCTGGTGCAGGTAAGACAACCTTACTGCAGATTTTAGGCACTTTAGACAGCCCTGAGCACGGTATTGAATATGATCTACAAATAAATAAAACCTCTTTAAAAAATATATCTGACAAGGAACTATCCTTGTTTAGAAATCAAAATATAGGGTTTATTTTTCAGTTTCATCAGTTACTACCTGAGTTTACTGCTCTTGAAAACGTTTGTATTCCTGCGTATATCGCTAAAAAAGAAAAAAAGGAGACTGAGGCGAAAGCAAAAGAAATTTTGGCTTTTTTGGGTCTTTCTGATAGAATACACCATAAACCTAATGAGCTTTCGGGTGGTGAACAACAAAGAGTTGCAGTGGCAAGAGCCCTAATTAACGACCCTTCTGTTATTTTAGCTGATGAACCTAGTGGTAATTTAGATTCAGAATCTGCAAAAAACCTACATGAATTGTTTTTCAAACTTCGCGATCAATTTGGGCAAACCTTTGTATTAGTTACACATAACGAGGAGCTTGCTAACATGGCAGATCGAAAATTAGTAATGAAAGACGGGCTAATTAGTTAAGGTGAAGCAGTTTTTAGAGCTTAAAGATTTTTTAGATGAAAAGGTTGTACAATACAACAATCCAGGGTTTATTGCATCTGACCCGATACAAATACCACATCAGTTTTCTTTAAAAGAAGATGTTGAAATCGCAGGATTCTTAGCCGCAACCATTGCTTGGGGAAATCGAAAAATGATCATCCAAAACGCACAAAAAATGATGGATTTAATGGATAGGTCGCCTTATGACTTTATTTTAAATCACAGTAAAAAAGATCTAAGCACTTTTGACAGTTTTGTGCATAGAACTTTCAACGCACTCGATTTAAAATTCTTTATAGCTAGCTTAAAAGAAGTTTATAGTAATCATAAAGGCTTAGAACATGTTTTTAAAATACAACCAGATGAAACTAGCTACCAACATAGCATTTCTAGGTTTAAATCATTGTTCTTTAACTTAGAACACTTGCCAAGAACTGAAAAACACATCTCGGATCCCTCAAAAAAATCCGCAGCAAAAAGAATCAACATGTTTTTGCGCTGGATGGTGCGAAAAGACGCTGCTGGAGTAGATTTTGGCCTTTGGAAAAGCCATCACCAGTCCCTCTTGTCCTGTCCATTAGATGTTCACTCAGGAAATGTCGCTAGAAAACTAAATTTACTGAAACGCACTCAAAATGACTGGAAGGCGGTCGAAGAATTAGATCAAGTATTACGAAAAATGGATATAAACGATCCGGTGAAATATGATTTTGCCTTATTTGGGCTTGGAGTTTTCGAAAAATTTTAAGCTCTATAAAAGTGCCTAACTTTGATTATCTTTGAAATTAGATTTTAAAATATGCAATTTAAGCAACCCGAAATTTTATACTTTTTACTCTGCTTAATAGTGCCGATTATTGTGCATTTATTTCAATTGCAAAAGTTCAAAAAAGTCCCTTTTAGCAATGTTGCTTTTTTACAAAAAATCGCCCTAAAAAATCGCCAGAGTTCTACCCTCAAAAAATGGTTGATTTTAGCGACCAGATTACTCTTATTTTCAGGAATAATTATCGCCTTTTCTCAGCCTTACTTTAGCAGTGAAATTTACTCTAAAAAACACCATACATTTATCTATTTGGACAACTCTGTAAGCATGAGTGCAAAAGGAAAAAAAGGTGAATTATTTTCAAATACAGTTCAAGATCTCATTGAAAATAGTTTTGAAAATGACAGCTATAGTTTGTTGACAAATTCAGATTTATTTGAAAATTTAAACGCAAATGAGCTTAAAGAAAACCTTCTTTCTAGAAAAATCTCAGGGCTTTCTTCAAGTTTTGAGCGTATTTTACTTCAAATAAATTCACATTTTAATAATAAAACTAAAACTTTAAATAAATACATATTAATATCTGATTTTCAAAATTTTAATAAAAATATATTTGTTGATTTTACAAATGTAACACCCCCAATTTCACTGGTACAACTACGAGTTGAACAAAATCAAAACCTCTCTATAGACAGTTTGTATCTTGAGCCTAAAACAAATAATGATTTTGAGCTTTTCGCGGTGATAAAAAATCAAGGCGCCGAACAAGAAAATATTCCTATTGCAATTTTTGAAGACGAAACTCCGATCGCTAAACAATCGTTTTCCATTGATAAAAATCAAACAAAAACCCTCCGCTTCCCCATTCAAAATAGACCAAATTTTCATGGAAAAATTAGCTTAAAACTTGACGATGTTTTCAGTCATGACAATAGCTTGTTTTTCGCTATAAAATCAGATCAAAAAATCAAGGTTTTAAACCTTGGGAAATCGGCGGATTTTCTCAGTAAAATTTATGAGAAAAATGAATTTGATTTTAGTCAATCCTCGGTTCAAAATATCAATTATTCAAGTGCCGAAAATCAAAACTTAATTGTATTAAATGAACTGGAAGAAATTTCTAATTCGCTGAGAGAATTTATTGTGAAATTTTTAAAGAATGGCGGATCGGTTGTTGTTATTCCTAATTCGGAGATAAATATGAGCTCTTATAATCAATTATTGAAGCAACTTGAGCTGAGCGCTATTGAGAAAGGACCAAAAGACAGCCTTAAAATTACTAATATCAATTATACACACCCTTTCTTTAAAGGAGTTTTTGAAAAAACTGTGCAAAATTTTCAATATCCATATAGTTTAATTAATTTCTGGATCAGGACCAATGCACAGAATGAGCTGCTTCAATTAGAGAATAAAAAAGCATTTATTACTGCATTCCCTATCGGGAAAGCTAATTTTTATTGGGTATCCTCTCCTTTAAGCCTTAACAACAGCAATTTTATTATTTCTCCGCTTGTTGTTCCTGTATTTTATAATTTCGCAAAAAACAGTCTAAGGAAACCTACCACCTATGCAATACTCGGCTCCGAAATTACTATGGATATTAATACCCGTATATCCAAAGACAAGGTACTTACTGTTGAAAAACCAGGAAGTTCTTTTATTCCACTCCAACAATCCTATCCAAACAAGGTGAGCTTAACATTTAAAGATCAACCTAGTATTGCTGGGCTTTATACCGTTCAAAACGATCAACAATACATTCAGCATATCGCTTTCAATTATAGTAACACAGAAAGTTCTTTAAAGTACTTAGACCTAAAAGAGCTCATTTTGAACAATTCAAAACTCACTGTAACGGACTCTGTGAAAGAACTTTTACAAGAAAATTATAAAAAAAACGAAGTTACTTGGCTTTGGAAATGGTTTTTATCATTAGCTATTGTATCTTTGTTCTTTGAAATTTTGATTTTAAAACTCTTCAAACCATGAGTACGCTTCTTAAATCGGCTACTATCATTGACGAAACGAGCCCGTTTCACTATCAACAAAAAGACATATTAATTGACAAAGGTCAAATCGTTAAGATTGAGAATCATATCGAAGAAAAAAAAGAATACAAAGTAGTTTCTTTAGAAAATCTTCATATTTCTTCCGGCTGGTTTGATTCTAGTGTTTGCTTTGGAGAACCGGGTTTTGAAGAACGAGAAACCATAAGTAATGGTCTAAATACAGCTGCAAAAAGCGGTTTTACAGCGGTAGCAGTAAACCCAAACACACAACCAGTTATCGATAACAAATCTGCTGTAGAGTTTTTAAAAAACAAATCAAAAGGTTTTGCAACTAGCCTATACCCTATTGCCGCACTAAGTCAGGGATGTCAAGGTAAAGAGCTTTCAGAAATGTATGACATGCAGCAGTCTGGTGCCATTGCATTTGGAGATTATAACAAAGCAGTTAGCAATGATAACCTTATGAAGATTGCGCTTTTATATGCACAAAATTTTGATGGACTAGTTCTAAGTTTCCCGAAAAACAATGCAATCGCAAGTGAAGGCATTGCAAACGAAGGAATTAACAGCACAAAACTAGGTTTAAAAGGGATTCCAGCACTCGCAGAACATATTCAAATTGCAAGAGATTTATTTATACTAGAATATACAGGGGGACGGTTGCACGTTCCAACAATCAGCTCTGCAAAATCAGTAGCTTTGATTAAAGACGCCAAAAAGAAAGGCTTACAGGTCTCTTGTAGTGTAAGTGCACATCATTTAACCCTGACAGATGATGAATTGCTAGGCTTTGACGGAAACTCAAAAGTGAGCCCACCTTTAAGAACCCTTGCAGATTGTAAAGCGCTTATTAAAGGGGTTAAAGAAGGAGTTATCGACATGATCACCTCTGATCATAACCCGATTGATATTGAAGATAAAAAAGTTGAATTTAGTGCTGCAAAAGATGGAACTATTGGTTTAGAAAGTCTTTTTGGCAGCGTCAACACAGTAATTCCATTAGAAAAAACTATTGCTTGTCTGACTACCCAAGCCAAGATTATATTTAAGCTCACTTGCAACTCAATAGCAGTTGGTCAAACTGCCGACTTAAGCCTTTTTAACCCAGAGACAACAAGTATTTTCAGTAAAGAGAACGTTTACTCTACGTCTAAAAACAGTATATTCTTTGGGAAAAAGATGAAGGGTGTGGTTTACGGTATCTTTGCGAAGAATCAACTTGTATTGAAATAATAAAATTTATGAAAGCTCCATTAAAATACGAAATTCGTCATCCTAAAGTAGAAAGTAAAAACCCACCTGTCTTACTCTTATTGCACGGCTACGGAAGCAATGAAATGGATTTGTTTTCATTTGCATATAGTTTGCCAGATGAACTTTTAGTTGTAAGTGCTCAAGGCCCTTATGAGTATAGTTACGGAGTAAATGCTTGGTATGAAATTGCTTTTAATGAAGATGATGAAAAATTTACGGATCTGAAACAGGCAAATAGTTCGTTAAAAAAAGTTGACCAATTTATTGACTACTTATTACTCAAATATCATGCAGATCCTAAAAAAGTTTTTGTTTTAGGTTTCAGTCAAGGGGCTGTTTTAAGTTATGCTTTAAGCTTTATAAAACCCAATAAAATTCAACATATTATTGCCTTAAGTGGCTATATTGATATGCATTTATTACCGGAAAAAGAGGTTGATTTTAGCAGCTTAGAAACGGATTACTATGTTTCTCATGGAACTGTAGATCAAGTAATTCCTGTTGATTGGGCCCGTAAAACAACGGTTTTTTTAGAACAACATCATGTAAAACACAACTATACAGAGTACCCTGTTGGACATACTGTTGCTCCACAAAATTTCGCTAGTTTTAAAAGTTGGATTATTGAAAGACTCTAGATCTTTACAAGGCTTAAATTTCAATTTTTAGACCATCAAAGGCTAAAAAAACATTTTTTGGCAAATTCTTTTGTACGGCTTCATGAAAACCTAGCTTATGACTTATATGCGTAAAATAAGCGCGCTCTGGGGCCAATTCTGCTACTAAATCTAAAGCCTGCTCCAGGTTTAAATGCGTTGGATGCTCCTCTATCCTTAAGGCATTTACCACCAAAACTTTTACCCCTTTTAATTTTTCTTTTTCAGTTTCAGAAATTGTTTTAACATCTGTTAAATAAGCGAAGTCTTGAAATCGATAACATGTAACGGGCAAATCACCATGCATAACCTCTAAAGGAATAACCTCTAAATCATTGAGTGCAAAAGACTTTTGATCTACAATATTGACTGCAACCTTTGGAGCCCCAGGATATCTATTTTTTTCTTCAAAAACATAAGAAAACCTTGTTCTTAAGCTCTCTAATGTTCTTTTATTTAAATATACAGGAACTTCACCTAGCTGATAGCTAAACGGCCTTAAATCATCAAATCCTGCTGTATGATCGGCATGTTCATGAGTAAACAAGACACCGTCAATATGCTGTACCTTTTCACGAAGCATTTGTTGGCGAAAATCAGGTCCACAATCAATCACATAGGTAAAACTACCCCAAGAAACAAGTACCGAAGAACGCAAGCGAATGTCTTTCGCATCGTTTGACAAACACACAGGATCATTACTAGCAATCATTGGGACTCCTTGTGAGGTTCCAGTTCCTAAAAAAGTGATTTTCATAGACATAGAAAATAAAGATCTATATGACAAAAATACGTTAAAATTTAAGTAGAAAGAGCGATTTTTAGTACATTTGTTCTTGTAAATTTATATTATCCATGGCAGTAAACCTAAAAGGAGATCAAAAAATTAATTCGGTACCTACAACCAAGAGTAAAGCTTTGCGTGTTAATCTAAACGCAAATATTTATGGAACCTTCGCTGAGATAGGCGCGGGTCAAGAAACCGTCCGTAATTTTTTTAGAGCAGGAGGTGCCTCCGGTACCATTGCGAAAGCCATGAGTGCCTATGATAAAGATTTTTCCGATGCGATTTACGGAGAAGAACCAGACAACAGGTATGTTACTGAATCACGATTGAAAAAAATGCTGCGTCATGAGATGGAATTGATGGAAGAGCGTCTAAGCAGAACCAAACATCCAGACAAATTATTTTTTAGTTATGCTAATACCGTTGCTACAATTAACTTTAGCAAAAAGTTTAAAGGCCATGGTTGGGTTGGTTTCCGTTTTCAATTAGATCCTCTTGAAGATTACAATGAAATTGTTTTGCATTTGCGTTTTAAAGAAACCGATGCTCGTTTACAACAAGAAACCTTAGGTGTATTAGGAGTTAATCTTATTTATGGAGCCTTTTACATGTATGACAATCCAAAAGATTTGGTAAAGTCTTTTTATGATAACTTAGACAAAGATCAGTTAGAAATTGATATGATTAATTTCTCTGGGCCTCGTTTTATGTATGTTGACAATCGATTGATGAGTTTGCAATTGGTTAAAAACGGAATGACAAACGCGGTTATGTTTGATGCCAATGGACACAACTTGCTTCCAGCACATGTACTGTACAAAAAGAATATCTTAGCCCTTCGTGGTAGCTTTAGACCGGTAACTAAGGTGAACATGGACATGTACGAAAAATCGAAAGATTTATTCTTCAAAGAAAACAAAGTTGACCCAAAAACTACTCAAATAATTTTTGAAATTACGCTTTCCAATTTAAGAGCCGAAGGAGAAATTAATGAACGTGACTTTTTAGATCGAGCTGAATTACTTTGTTCTTTGGGACAAAAAGTAATGATTACCAACTTCCAAGAATACTACAAGTTGGTTGAATATTTTAGTGAGTTTACCAAAGAGCGTATGGCTTTGGCTATGGGCGTTTACAACTTGATACAGATTTTTGATGAAAAATATTACCGAAATGTGAGTGGAGGAATCCTTGAGGCTTTTGGAAAAATGTTTTATAGAGATCTTAAGGTATATATGTATCCCTATAGAGAAAAAGAAACTGGAGATTATATCACGAGCGACAACTTAAAAGTGCATCCAAGAATGAAAGAATTATATAAATTCTTTAAACACAATGGAAAACTTGTTGATATCAAAAATTTTGATCCAGAAATAATGCATATTTTCTCGAGAAGAGTTTTAAAAATGATTACGGAAGGTGAATCTGGCTGGGAAGATATGCTGCCACAAGGAATTGCTGAAATCATTAAAAAGGACCGACTTTTTGGATATTCCAAAAGAAAAGCAATTAAAAAGTAAATTACTTCTTAAACCTTTTTATATTCGAATCGTCTAACCAAAAAAAACAACCACTTTTGTTTACAGACGAAGTTGCCTTTATTGAACAATTACAGAATGCAAAGACTAAAGAGAAGGCATTCAGAGAACTTGTAGCTACCTATAAGGAACGATTGTATTGGCACATACGTAAGATTGTAATTTCTCACGACGATGCAGATGATGTGCTTCAAAATACATTTATAAAAATATTTAGAGGAATTGACAATTTTAAACAAGAAAGCAAACTATTTTCTTGGATGTATAGAATTGCCACGAATGAATCCATTTACTTTATCAATAAAAGAGCGAAAGAACGGAATGTAGACATTAGTGACTATCAAGACAAACTAACCTCTAATTTGGAAAGTGACCAGTGGTTTTCTGGGGATGAGATTCAGGTTTTATTGCAAAAAGCAATTGCCACTTTGCCTCCAAAACAACAAATGGTTTTTAATATGAAGTATTTTGATGAATTAAAATACAAAGAGATTGCAGACATCCTTGATTTATCGGAAGGAGCCTTAAAAGCCTCTTATTTTCACGCAGTAAAAAAAATTGAAGCATTTTTAAAAACAGTAAATTAAACCTTTTGAAATTATTATAGTCTAAGAAACACAATGAGAAAAGATTTAGAAAATATGTTTAACAACCTGGACGGAAAAGCAAAAAAACAGCAACATGGTTTTTCGGTGCCTACAAATTATTTTGATAGCGTTGAAGATCAGTTTTTTGCAGATTTAGCGACGAATCAGTTTCCTAAAGAGACTGGGCACCAAGTGCCATCAAATTATTTTAGTACGGTTGAAGAACGCTTGTTTTCTCAATTAGAGTTTGCTAAAAAAGAGGTTAAAGTAATTTCATTGCGTACTCGAATACTACGTTATATTCCAACTGCGGCAGCAGCGAGTGTGTTATTGTTTTTTGGATTGAATTATTTAACCTTAACCAACACCAATATTTTTGAAAATATTTCATCAACAGAAATAGAAAATTGGATTTCTGAAGATTACCTAACGCTAAACCCAGAAAGTTTCAGTGCTCAATTTGTAGATGCTGATTTTACAGAGACTTCTTTATTAGAAGATGACCTAAGCTTAACAGATGATGAAATTTTTGACTATTTAAATACTATTGACAATACAGTTCTATTAACAGAAATTGAATAAGAATGCGTACAAAACACACCCTACTAGTACTCTTTACTTTAGCATGTAGCTGGAATTCATTTTCTCAAACCGATGCAAGTAGAGAAAAAATAAAAGCACTAAAAGTTGCTTTTATAACCGAACAATTAAATTTATCTGAACAAGAAGCC
>CBFHUV010000052.1:7189-13918 GCA_965659055.1 Polaribacter sp. | reverse complement strand
TAAGAACGGTAAGACCTATGGATTCAAATGCCATAATTGAATCGGTTAAAAAAACAAACCGTTTGGTTATTTTAGAAGAAGCATGGCCGTTTGGTAGTGTGAGTTCAGAAATCACCTATAGAGTTCAAGACGAAGCATTTGATTATTTAGATGCTCCAATTAAAAGAATTACCACAGCAGATACACCAGCGCCTTACTCTCCAGTGTTATTAGAGGCTTGGTTGCCAAATGCAAATGATGTAATCAAAGCTGTTAAAGAAGTAATGTATCTATAATATGAATCACAAATAAAATAAGTATCCTTTTTTATAGTTTATACAATTATAGAAAAGGATTTTTTTATGTTATGAAGTTGCCCCTGTCTCTTATCTTAATTTTTTTTAGTTTAGCAAGTAGTATTGCTCAGCTGAAATTGTCAGGGACCATTATAGACCAAAACAAACAACCCTTACCTTTTGTTAATGTTTACATAAAAAATACCACAGAGGGCGATGTGACAAATGAACAAGGTCATTTTTCCTTCATGAGCTCTAAAAATAGAGGAAATCTCGAGATTTCATTTATGGGGTATAAGGCGCAATCGATTCGCTTCACCCCAAGAAACAATGAGTTCACGATAATGCTTGAAGAGGAAAGCAATGAGTTAGACGAAATTATAATCGTTTCTAAACCTAAAAAAAGGCTTGGCAAAAAAGAAAATCCTGCTTATAAAATTTTAAAAGAAGTTTGGAAGCGCAAAAAAACCAATGGTTTAAAATTATTTGATGCCTACCAATACACCTCACAAAAAACCACCGAAATTGGACTTAACAATTTAGATACTCTTTTTCTAAATAAGGTTTTCACAGATAAAACTGACGAAACCATGGACAATCTGCTTGTCGATGAAAATGGCGTCAATTACTATATGCCTTTGTTTATGAGTGAAGATGTGACTGATATTTACGGGAACAACCTTTTAAACAAAGAGAGACAAATTGTAAAAGCTGAAAAAAGTAAAGGTGTAAACAAAGATGGTTTTGTTTTTGATCGAATGGCCAACACCTTTAATGATATTAACATCTTTGAAAACACGTTTATATTATTACTAAAATCATTTGTAAGCCCCATAGCGAGTTCTGGATTTGACACCTATGATTATGTGCTTCAAGATAGTTTACTAGTAGACAATAAAAAGTTTTACTCCATTTATTTCTTTCCTCGTAGAAACGGTGATTTGGCCTTTGTAGGCAATATGATTATAGCCGATTCTAATTTTTCGGTTGTCAAAATAAAAATGAAAATCAACAAAGAAATCAACTTGAATTTTGTAAGAGGAATTTCATTTGAAAAAGAGTTTTTTGTCAAAGATGATAGTATTTACCTCCCTAAAAGAGACATGTATATGGGTGATTTTGTCTTTGCAGATAAAGAAGACTCGAATAAAGGTTTAACCGTCAGAAAAACCTTGCTATACTCAGGTTATGTTTTTAATAAACCCATGAAAACAGAATTTTATGATGAGGAAGTAATCAGATATAAACCGAAACAATTCGAGCAAGAAGAACCATATTGGGATTCTATAAATAAAACATCCATAAAAAAAGATACCTACACTTTAATTGAAAATGTAAAAAACAATAAAAAAATTAAACAAATTTCGGGTCTATTAAATTCGCTTTCTACAGGTTATATAGATATTGCTCCTGGAATACAATTAGGACAATATTGGAATACAATCGTTAGAAATAGTGTAGAGGGAACAAAAATTAAATTGGGTTTTAGAACTTTTAAAACCAATGATGACCGATTTAGATTAAGCGGTTTTGTTGGATATGGTATTAAAGACAAACGCTTTAAATGGGGGGCAGAAGCCAAATACTTAATTTCGTATAAACCCAGAATCGCCATGGGTGCAGCCTACCTATACGATGTAGAGCAACTAGGTGCTAAACTATTAAATACAAATGGACTAAACGCCAATGTATTTGATCCAAATGCCTTGTTTGCGAGAGGAGAAAATTATTTTTTATCCTTTGTAAACAAAACTGTTTTAAAATTTGACATCGAGGCCAAGAAAAACTTACATTTTGGGTTTTCAATAGCGCACAACAAAATACGCTCTGCGAGTCCATCAAAATTTTCTATAGATTATGTAAACGATGCTGGTGGCATCTCTTCAAGAATAACCGATGTTAGCACAGACTTATACCTTGCTTATACCCCTAGAAGGTTTGAATATGGTTTTGGTGTAGAGCAAAAAATGGGTAGAAGTTTATACCCTTCCTTAGTTGTTAATTATCAGAGAGGATACAAAGATTTTCTGGGTGGGGATTTCAATTATGACAAAATTCAAATCAAATATAGTCAGCCGATTGTCTTAGGTAAAATTGGTATTCTAATTACGACCGCTGAAGTCGGAAAAACCTTTGGAACAGTGCCAATTACACTTTTAAGCGCAGTCCCAGCCAACCAGACCTATTGGCTTACCAAGAATACTTTTTCATTGATGAACTATTACGACTATGTTACAGACACCTATATTTATGGTGATTTTGAGCATCATTTTGATGGCTTTATTTTAAATAGGATTCCATTTTTAAATCGTTTAAAACTAAGAAGTGTCATCTCATTTAAAGGAGTTTATGGAACCATATCTGACGCTAACAAAGCGATTAATCGATCAAACATTACCTATGCCGCTCCAACTGATCAATTGTACTACGAATATGGCTTCGGTTTTGAAAATATTGGCTACAAAGACATCCGTCCTTTGCGTGTAGATTTTCTATGGAGAGGAGACCATACGAGTGTAAATGGATTGCCTTCACCAAAATTTGCCATCCGAATAGGGATAAAAGCTGGTTTTTAATTAAAAAATAAGGGCTTTCCTAGGCGAAAAATGTCAAATTATGACTACTTTTGTCGTCCGAAAAAAGAATCAAAAAAAGACATAATAAATAGAATATGACGGCAAAGGAAAAAAAGACTTTTGATGTATTGATTGAAATACCAAAAGGAAGCAGAAATAAATACGAATACGATTTTGAATTAAACAAGATTCGTTTCGATAGAATGCTCTTTTCTTCGATGATGTATCCAGCAGATTATGGTTTTATTCCTAAGACCTTGGCCTTAGATGGAGATCCTTTAGACGTATTGGTTTTAGGTACAGAACCTACCTTTCCAATGTGTGTGATGGAAGTAAAACCTATTGGGGTGTTTCACATGGCTGATGAAAAAGGGCCTGATGAAAAAATTATTTGTGTCCCAGTATCTGATCCGATCTGGAATGAATTAAATGATTTGTCTGATATGAATCCTCATCAAGTAAAAGAAATTACGCACTTTTTTCAAGTGTATAAAGATTTAGAAAAGAAGAAAGTAGATGTTGGTGGTTGGGGAAATGCGAATGAAGCCTATGAAATTGTTGATAAATGCATAGCGCGTTATACCAATAGTGATCATCAAAAAAATGGCGATTTTACCATCTAAAAAGTCGTTTTTAGATAACAAATAAAAAAAGCCTTGCAATGAAAATTGTAAGGCTTTTTGTTTCTCATTGATTTTGCTATATTTACAAAAATTAACAAATAATCAAAATAATAAAATATGGAATCAATGATGATTTATATGCCACTAATCATGGCAGCTTTGGGATTAATTTACATGGTCTTTAAAAAGTCTTGGGTATTAAAACAAGACGCTGGGGATGGAAAGATGAAGGAGATTTCAGATCATATCTACGAAGGTGCATTGGCATTTTTAAATGCAGAATATAGATTGCTTGCAATTTTTGTGGTTATCGTGAGTATCGCCTTAACAGCTGTATCATTTATAGTGCCTACCACACACTGGTTAATTGTCATTGCTTTTATCTTTGGAGCCCTTTTCTCTGCATGGGCGGGAAATATGGGAATGAAAATTGCAACGAAGACCAATGTACGAACTACACAAGCAGCAAGAACAAGCTTACCAAATGCTTTAAAGATTTCTTTTGGCGGTGGTACTGTTATGGGATTAGGGGTTGCTGGTTTGGCCGTTTTAGGTTTGACAACCTTCTTTATCATCTTTTTCCAATTTTTTATGGATGGAAGCTGGACCTCTACTGCAGACATGACGATCGTTTTAGAAACTTTAGCTGGTTTTTCATTAGGAGCTGAATCAATTGCCCTATTTGCACGTGTAGGTGGTGGAATTTACACCAAGGCAGCCGATGTTGGTGCCGATTTAGTTGGTAAAGTAGAAGCTGGAATTCCAGAGGATGACCCTCGTAACCCTGCTACCATTGCAGATAACGTAGGAGATAACGTAGGGGATGTTGCCGGTATGGGAGCCGATTTATTTGGTTCTTATGTTGCTACTGTTCTAGCGGCCATGGTTCTTGGAAATTATGTAATTAAAGATATGGGCGGAAATATAGCTGATGCATTTGGCGGAATAGGTCCTATCTTATTGCCTATGGCCATTGCAGGTGCAGGAATTATTATTTCAATTATTGGAACCATGTTGGTAAAAATAAAAAGTAATGATGCCAAAGAAGCTGAAGTAATGGGTGCATTGAATATCGGTAACTGGACTTCAATTGTCTTGGTTGCAGTTTCTTGTTATGCTTTGGTAACTTGGATGTTGCCAGAAAACATGAAAATGGAATTCTTCGGAGAAGGCTTGCAAGATATTTCATCGATGCGTGTATTCTATGCAACTTTAGTTGGATTAGTGGTAGGTGCCGTTATTTCTTCGGTAACTGAATATTATACAGGTTTGGGGAAAAGCCCAATTTTAAAAATTGTACAACAATCGAGCACAGGAGCTGGAACCAATATTATTGCCGGATTAGCGACTGGAATGATTTCTACCTTTCCATCTGTATTGTTATTTGCTGGTGCAATCTGGGCTTCTTACGCCTTTGCAGGATTTTATGGAGTTGCCCTAGCGGCTTCTGCGATGATGGCAACAACGGCTATGCAATTAGCAATTGATGCTTTTGGACCGATCTCTGATAATGCTGGAGGTATTGCAGAAATGAGTGAACAAGAGCCTATTGTTAGAGAACGAACAGATATTTTAGACTCTGTAGGAAACACAACTGCAGCAACAGGAAAAGGTTTTGCAATTGCTTCTGCAGCATTGACTTCTTTGGCCTTATTCGCAGCCTATGTAACGTTTACAGGAATTGACGGAATTAACATCTTCAAAGCCCCTGTTCTAGCCATGCTGTTTGTAGGAGGTATGGTTCCTGTGGTCTTCTCTGCTTTGGCAATGAATGCCGTAGGTAAAGCAGCTATGGAAATGGTTCACGAGGTGCGCAGACAGTTTAGAGAGATTCCAGGAATTATGGAAGGTACTGGAAAACCAGAATATGACAAATGTGTGGCAATTTCTACCGAAGCTTCTTTAAAACAAATGATGCTTCCAGGATTGTTAACTATTGGTTTTCCATTGGCAATTGCCTTTGTTCCAATGCTATTTGGAATGAACCCAATGGCCATTGCAGAAATGTTGGGAGGTTATATGGCAGGAGTTACTGTTAGTGGTGTGCTTTGGGCAATATTCCAAAACAATGCTGGAGGAGCTTGGGACAATGCAAAAAAATCATTTGAAGCAGGAGTAGAAATAAATGGAGAAATGACCTATAAAGGTTCTGAAGCCCACAAGGCCGCAGTAACAGGAGATACGGTTGGAGATCCTTTTAAAGATACTTCGGGTCCATCTATGAATATCTTAATTAAACTTACCTGTTTAATTGGTTTGGTGGTTGCACCTATTTTAGGAGGACACTCAAGCGAAAAAGCGAGCCATGTGACTACAGATGTTAAAATTTGGGTTGATAAAGATGGTGGGAAACATGAAATCACCACCAAAGCTCAGTTTACTTCTGATAAAAATGAAATGGCTGTTAAAAGTGGATCTTCAAAAAATGTAGAGGTTAAAATAATGGAAGCTGGTGCTATTTATATTGGCAAAGTAACCATTACAGAAACTAAAAATGGGGTAACGACAACTCAAAAAGAAACTTTTGAAGGAACAAAAGAAGAAGTTACCAAACAAATTGAAGAACGATATGGAGATAAAAATACTTCAAAGGATTCAAAAAATGTGATCATCATAGAAAAAGAAGTTCACGAATAAACATTTAAGCAAGTAGATAAAAAAACACCTCAATGAGGTGTTTTTTTGTTCATACAACTATGATAAAAAAAGAGCCATTCAATTGAATAGCTCTTTATCATTTATTTTGACTTATACTAAAGGACCTCCGTCCATAATTTCTTTACTGGCGAACTCTTCAAACTTTTTAAAGTTCTCTTTAAAAGAATCTGCTAATTTTTGAGCAGTCTTATAATAACCTTCGTCATTGTTCCACGATTTTCTTGGGCTTAAAACTTCTTCAGGAACATTTGGACATACTCTTGGTTGAGCAACTCCAAATATAGAATGCAAATGATAATCACCTTTATTAGCAGCTTCTAAACTTCCATCCATAGCCGCAGTAATCATCGCACGTGTATACTTCAATTTCATTCTGCTTCCTACCCCATAAGGACCTCCTGTCCATCCTGTATTCACTAACCAAACATTCACTCCTGCATCCTGCATTTTTTTACTAAGCATTTCTGCGTAACGAGTAGGGTGCAACGGCATGAATGGCGCTCCAAAACAAGCTGAGAAATTTGGTGTTGGTTCTGTAATTCCTGCTTCAGTACCTGCTACCTTAGCAGTATAACCAGATATAAAATGATAGGCTGC
>CBFHUV010000052.1:0-7179 GCA_965659055.1 Polaribacter sp. | reverse complement strand
AAGCATCTGCAGTTAAAAAGAAGATGTTCTTAGGATTTTCACCAATAGAATTTGGCTGAATATTATCAATATGATAAATTGGATAGCTTACACGGGTATTTTGGGTAATACTAATATTTTCAAAATCTACCTCACCATCTTTAATAATTACATTTTCTAAAATAGCACCTTTTTTAATGGCGTGAAAAATATCTGGTTCCTTTTCTTCTGTAAGATCTATGACCTTTGCATAACAACCTCCTTCAAAGTTAAATACTTTATTTTCATTAGTCCAACCGTGCTCATCATCCCCTATTAATTTTCTATCCGGATCTGCAGATAAGGTCGTTTTTCCAGTACCGGACAAACCAAAGAAAATAGAGGTATCTCCATCAGGGCCAACGTTTGCAGAACAGTGCATTGGCAAGGTGTTTTTATCAACAGGTAAAATAAAATTCAATGCAGAAAAAATTCCTTTTTTAATTTCACCTGTATATCCAGTTCCACCGATTAAAGCAATTTTTCTCGTAAAATTTAAAATGGCAAAATTGTGCTGACGCGTTCCATCTAAAACAGGGTCTGCCATAAAATTTGGCGCATTCACAACGGTCCATTCTGGACTAAAGTTTTTCAACTCTTCTTCTGTAGGTCTCAAAAACATATTGTAGGCAAACATGTTACTCCAAGGTGTTTCTGTAATTACTCGAATATTCAATTTGTATTTCTCGTCAGAACAAGCATAAGAATCTCTTACGAAGACTTCTTTTCCAGAAAGATAATTGGTAACTTTATCATACAATTTATCAAAAGCAACTGAATCAAACTCTAAATTGATCTTACTCCACCAAACTTCATTCTCTGTGATCGAATCTTTAACTATAAAACGGTCTAACGGTGATCTACCTGTAAATTCTCCTGTATTAATAGCTAAAGCGCCAGAATTTACTTCTACTCCTTGGCCTTTCTCTATTGTAATAGCGTGCAATTCATCCGAACTTAAGTTGTAATGAATCTGGGCTTTTGATATTCCTAAATTTTCTAACGAAATCGATTTCGAATTAAGATTTACCATGTTTAATTTTTAAGTTATCTATTTAGTTGTGTTAAATAATAAACAGCAAAAGTACAGATATTTTTTACAATGTTTTAGTGATTTCTGATTTTTTATCACTTCTCAATTTCATTTTTTTTAAAGAACGATATTGCCATTAAAGCCCAACCAATCATGAAGAAAAGTCCTCCAAGTGGCGTTACAAACCAAATGCTTTTAGCAGGAACATGTGCTAGTTGAATAAGGTAAATAGAACCAGAAAAAAATAGAATTCCTAAAAAAAAGAAACTACTAATTTGCTTCCTTTTTTGAGCGGAAAATCCTGCGTAACTATTTACAAATAACAAAACAATAATATGGTAAAACTGATAACGAATGGCCGTTTCAAAACTATTTAACCCTGCAATTGTTAGGGATTCTTTTAAGGCGTGAGCACCAAAGGCTCCTAAGGCAATTGTAATCACTCCTAGGATTGCTGTAATTGTTAAATTTTTATGCATTTTATCTATTTTTGTTGAATTTTAAACATTTTTATCTTGAATTCTGTATCTTAGCTTTACTGTTTTTGCAAGAAAGAACAGTTGTAAAAATAACTATAATATTTAGGAATGCGCAATATACTTATTATCGGTGCCGGAAAATCTAGCGCATCACTGATTGACTATTTACTTAAAAAATCAGCTTCAGAGAAGCTACAATTGCATATTGGAGATGTTGATATTGAAAATGCAAACAGGATCGTCGGTGGCCACAGTCATGCAAAAACCTTTCATCTAGACATTTTTAATAAGGAAGAAAGGAGACAAGCCATAGAAAAAGCAGATCTCGTGATTTCTATGTTGCCAGCAAGCATGCACATTAATGTTGCAAAGGATTGTATCAAGTTTGGAAAACACATGGTTACTGCTTCTTATATTTCTGATGAAATGAAATCCTTAGATGACAAAGTCAAGGAAAAGGGCTTGGTATTTATGAATGAAATAGGTGTTGACCCCGGTATAGATCATATGAGCGCCATGCAAGTGATTGATCGAATTAGAGCCAAAGGTGGAAAATTACTATTATTTGAATCTTTTACTGGAGGACTTATCGCTCCTGAAAGCGACAATAATCTTTGGAATTATAAATTTACTTGGAATCCAAGAAACGTTGTTCTTGCTGGACAGGGTGGTGCTGCAAAATTTATACAAGAAGGCACGTACAAATACATTCCCTATCACAAATTATTTAGAAGAACTGAATTTTTAATGATCAATGGCAGCGGAAAGTTTGAGGCCTATGCCAATAGAGATTCTTTAAAATACCGCAGTGTTTATGGCTTAGACCAAATTCCTACTATGTACAGAGGAACGATTAGAAAAGTTGGTTTTTCTAGAGCTTGGAATGTTTTTGTTCAATTGGGCATGACAGATGATTCGTATACCATTGAGAATTCTGAGCACATGAGTTACCGCGATTTTACAAACCTATTTTTAGCCTATTCACCAAGTGATTCGGTAGAGCTAAAATTGCGTTCGTATTTAAGAATAGAGCAAGATGATATCATGTGGGACAAATTGGTAGAGTTAGATTTGTTTAGCACTCAAAAAATCATCGGATTAAAAAATGCAACACCTGCGCAAATGCTTCAAAAAATCCTTTCTGATTCTTGGACTTTAGAAGCTACAGATAAAGATATGATTGTAATGCATCATAAATTTGGATATGAGCTAGACGGTAAAAAAAGACAATTGGAAAGTAGTTTGGTTGTAAAAGGTGAAAATCAAACCTATACGGCCATGGCTAAAACCGTTGGTTTACCTGTGGCCATTGCTGCTTTAAAAATATTAAATAAAGAAATCATCACTCCTGGGGTGCAGATTCCTATTCGAAAGGAAGTCTACGAACCAATTTTAGAAGAACTGAAGGAGTTTGATATACAGTTTATTGAAAAAGAGGTGCCTTATTTGGGATACAACCCAGAGAACGTAATAGGCTAAAAAATAGTTATGAATTATTTGGGGGAATAGTTCAAGCTAGGGGTGCGGTTTTGCGTAAAATCGCACCTTTTTTATGTTTGCTTGTTTTGAGTTGGCTCTAAAATTTATTCCATTTTAAGATAAAAATCTTTCGTCAACTGGATATAATCCTCTGTATACTTATGGCGTTCAATCTCGATAATCAGTTCTTGTTCCTCTAGCACCGAAGCAGTAAATGAAAAGGCCAACATACTTCTTTTAATTTCAGAATTTTCATTTCCTCGGATACGACAAGCACGATTCAAATGTAGCTGAAAACTAAGCGCGAGCTCAATAAAATGTGCTTCTTCTCCATAAGGCAGAATTAGGGCGAAAGCACCCTGTTCCGTCAGCAAGTTGGCCACTCCTTCTAATAAATCTGAAAAAGACAACGAAGAAGTAAATCGAGCTTTATTTCTTGACTCATCTGCAGTTTCAAAATCTGCAGTGTAAAAAGGAGGATTGGACACAATCAAATCATAAGACTCCTCCTCTTCTGTCATTTCTTGGGCGAACTCTATAAAATTAGAATGATAACAGAACAAGCGATCAGCCCACTCGGAGTTTTCAAAGTTCTCAACAGCTTCTTCATAGGCTTGCTCATCGAGCTCAACAGCATCGATGGTAAATGCCTCTGAGCGCTGGGCCAACATAAGGGCAATAACACCAGTGCCTGTGCCAACATCTAAAATATTCTCCGGATAATTATCTAATGGTGCCCACGCCCCTAACAAAACGGCATCTGTACCCACTTTCATAGCCGTCTTATCTTGACGAATACTAAATTCTTTGAATTGAAAAAGTTTTGATTTGCTCATAGGGTACAAATATCGCAATTTAATAAAAGAACCTTGCAATAATCTATTACAAGGTTCTTTTCATAAAAATATTTTAATTGCAGAGAGGAAGGGATTAGCTGCGCTGATCCCTCAAAACTGCGTTTTGAAAATAAAACATCCAAACTTATAAATTCAAGTAAACGCAATCTGAGTTTCGAAGTGTGACAAGAGGGATTAGCTCCGCTGATCCCTCAAAACTGCGTTTTGAAAATAAAACATCCAAACTTATAAATTCAAGTAAACTTGATTTAACGTTTGGGTGTTTTATTTATTCGCAGAGAGGAAGGGATTCGAACCCTCGATACGCTTTTGGCGTATACACACTTTCCAGGCGTGCGCCTTCGACCACTCGGCCACCTCTCTTTATTTACACTGAACTAATTTCAGGATAAATATAAATCAATTAAGCCTGCAGGCGTTTCAAATTCAATGGTTTTGTTTGCTCTATCCACTTTCTTGATAAAATCATCAATCATAGGAATAAACACATCTTTTTCTCCATTCTTAATTTCAAACAAAGGCTGGGCTGTCTTATCATTCACTCCTTCGATGAGTCCAAAATAACCATAGTTTACATCTACTGCCTTAAAACCCATCACTTCGTGAAAATAAAATTTATCTCCAGTAAGCTCAGGCAACATAGATAAAGGCAAATATACATCGGCCTTCATAATGCCATCGGCTTCTTCTTCAGTTTGAATATCTTCGAATTGCACGCGTAGTTGGTTTCCTTTTTGCAGCAAACTTTTTTCAATAAAAAATGGAATCAAATTATTGCCTAGATCGACAAAAATAGATTCCATTTCTTGGTACAATTCAGGTTCATCAGTGTCTAATTTGATCACTACTTCACCCTTAAAACTATGCTTTCTAACGATTTTGCCTAAATAAAAACAATCTTCTTTACGCATGACGTTAGTAGAACTTTTGAATTACTCTGCAGATTTCTCTTCAGTGGTTTCTTCTGTAGTTTCTTCTGCTGCAACTTCTTCAGTAGCTGCTTCAACTGCCGCTTCTGCCTCAACTGCTGCTTCAGCTTCAACTGCTGCTGCTTCTTCTGCTAAGATTGCTGCTTCAGCTTCTTTTACTGCATTTACACGAGCTTCATTAACTGCTTTTTCAGCCTCTAATGCTTTCGCTTTTACATCTGCTTGTTCTTTAGACAAACCATCTTTTTTAGCAGTGATTCTAGTTGCTTTTTCTTCCAACCAAGCTACAAATTTAGCTTCAGCTTGCTCTTCTGTTAAAGCTCCTTTACGAACTCCGCCAGCCAAATGATTTTTCAATAAAGCACCTTTGTAAGATAAAATTGCTTTCGCAGTATCTGTAGGTTGTGCTCCATTTTGCAACCATTTTACAGCTCCATCAACATCTAATTCAATGATTGCTGGATTTGAATTAGGATTGTAAGTTCCTAATTTTTCTAAGAATTTACCATCTCTTTTTGCGCGAGCATCTGCTGCAACGATAGAATAAAATGGTTTTCCTTTTTTACCGTGTCTTTGTAATCTAATTTTTACTGACATATTTTTAAAATTTTAAGGTTCTCGACCTTGATTATTAATATTCCTATTATCTCGTAATAAGCGGGTGCAAATATACAAAATATTTTTAGTTTAAAAATCATAAAAACAACTATTTATCTAAGGCTTAGCTCACAGAACCTTTAAAACTAAAATTGTTGATAAATCAGCATAACTAATAGGCATCATTTTCATCGTGAATTTGTATTTTTATGCAAGTAAATTTACACTCTTCAAGCAGGCAATATGTACTTAATTTTTGACACCGAAACTACAGGCTTACCCAAAAGCTGGAACGCTCCAATTACCGACACAGACAATTGGCCGAGGTGTATACAGATTGCATGGCAATTGCACGATTCTAGTGGAAACTTAATAGAGCATAATGATTTTTTAATCAAACCCGACGGCTTTAACATCCCTTATGATGCCGAAAGAATTCATGGAATCTCAACCGAGCTTGCAGAAGAACAGGGAATTCCTTTAACAGAGGCGCTTGCATTATTTCATGAAGCCCTGCAAAAAACAACCTTTATCGTAGGTCAAAATGTTGGTTTTGACATCAATATTATGGGTTGTGAATTTCATCGTCTAGGTGTTCAGAATACCTTAACAAAATTACCTCTACTAGACACCTGTACAGAAAAAACGGCATTGATGTGTCAAATTCCTGGGGGTCGAGGCGGGAAGTTTAAGTTGCCTACCCTAACAGAATTACATCATCATTTATTTGGCGTGGCCTTTACAGAAGCGCACAACGCAACTGCCGATGTTGAGGCCACCACACGTTGCTTTTTGGAACTAATTCGACTAAGAGAATTTACCAAAGAAGAATTGGATGTGAATGAAAGTTACTTTAAAGAATTTTCCGAAGCCAACCCAAAACCGATCCAATTAATCGGTTTAAAACACATCAACCTTAAAAAGGAAAGTGCTAAAATAAAAAAGCGTTTAGATTTAGCAAAAGACACCCAAGATACCATAACCACCAATGAGGGAATGGCAGCCCTGGCTGATGTTCAGTTTGCTCATTTACACAATCACACCCAGTTTTCTGTTTTACAATCTACCATTCAGATTAGCGCCATCGTCAATGCAGCTGCCAAGGACCAAATGTCAGCGGTAGCAATGACTGATACTGGAAATATGATGGCTGCCTTTCATTTTGTCAGCACTGTTTTAAATCATAATAAGGCGGCAGAAGCCACCAATGCAGCTCTTATAGAAAAAGGAGAAGTACCTACTGAAACTATTTTAAAGCCTATTGTTGGGTGTGAGTTCAATGTCTGTTTGGATCACAAAGACAAATCAAACAAGGATAATGGATATCAGGTAGTGCTCTTGGCTAAAAATAAAAAAGGCTATCACAACTTGGCTAAAATGTCTTCCATTGCCTTTGTGGATGGATTTTATTATGTACCAAGAATCGATCGAGAAATCATTGAAAAATACAAAGAAGACATTATCGTTTTAACCGGAAACTTGTATGGTGAAGTTCCTAGTAAAATCTTAAATGTAGGTGAACAACAAGCCGAAGAAGCACTGTTGTGGTGGAAGGAAACCTTTGGAGATGATTTGTATATAGAAGTCATGCGTCATGACCAGGAAGATGAAAATATTGTCAATGAAACTCTTTTAAAATTTGCAGCTACACACAATATTAAAGTGGTGGCCAGCAACAATACTTTCTACCTTGAAAAGGAAGATGCCAATGCACATGATATTTTACTCTGTGTAAAAGATGGTGAAAAACAAGCAACACCAAAAGGAAGAGGAAGAGGATATCGTTA
>CBFHUV010000051.1:0-14133 GCA_965659055.1 Polaribacter sp. | reverse complement strand
TGATGATATAAACCGTGGTGTGGATAAAGCTGATAAGGAAGAGCAAGGAGCAGGAGATCAAGGGATGATGTTTGGATATGCAACTGACGAAACCGAAAACTTCATGCCATTGGCTTTAGATTTATCCCACCTTATTTTAAAAGAATTGGCTGTTTTACGAAGAGAAAACAAAGAAATTAACTACTTGCGTCCCGATGCAAAATCTCAAGTAACTATTGAGTATTCTGATGACAATGTGCCACAACGTATTGAAGCTATTGTTGTCTCTACTCAGCACGATGATTTTGATGAAGATGAGGCCATGCTAAATAAAATTAGAACAGACATTAAAGAAATCTTAATTCCAAGAGTAAAAGCACAACTCACTGATGAGATTCAAGCCTTATTTACAACGGATATCAAATACCATATCAATCCAACCGGAAAATTTGTGATTGGCGGTCCTCATGGAGATACTGGTTTAACCGGTCGTAAAATCATTGTAGATACTTACGGGGGAAAAGGAGCTCATGGTGGTGGTGCATTTTCAGGAAAAGACCCTAGTAAGGTAGATAGAAGTGCAGCGTATGCCACTCGCCATATCGCTAAAAATTTAGTTGCAGCAGGCGTGGCTAGTGAGATTTTAGTTCAAGTTTCTTATGCTATTGGAGTTGCGGAACCTATGGGAGTCTTTGTTGATACCTATGGGACTTGTCTATTTAATATGACTGATGGTGAAATTGCAGAGAAAGTGAAAAGCATTTTTGATATGAAACCAGCTGCCATAGAAAGAAGATTAAAATTACGAAATCCTATTTACAGTGAAACTGCTGCATACGGACATATGGGACGTAAAAATGAATGGGTTACTAAAACTTTTGAACAACCAAATGGCGATCCTATAACAATGGATGTAGAGCTTTTTACTTGGGAAAAATTAGACTATGTAGAAAAGGTAAAAGAGGCTTTTGGATTATAAAAACTCTTTATTACAAAAAAACCTCCTAGCACTACTAGGAGGTTTTTTTAGATTAAATGAAAAGAATCTTCTATTTTTTAAATACAAATCCTTTCAATTTGTTCATAATAGACTTCTTAATATCGGCTGGATAAGACCGTTCTCCCATAAACACATCGGTCATGGCCTCTCCAAAACGAACTCCATATTTTTTCATTAAAAAGTGCCTAGCCCTTTCATTTTCGTAAAAAAGTTTTGACAAGTAGACACCTGTTTTTAATTCAGGAATTAAAACTTTATTCAACTTTGCATCGTAAATTTCTTCAGTCTTTTTAGAATCTAATTGACCCTCAATAATTGACTCTGCCGCCATGACTCCTGTACGGATTGCATTAGAAATTCCTTCAGCCGTAACAGGATCTGCAAAACCGGCTGCATCTCCTACTAGCATGACGTTTTTTCTAAAAAATCCATCTTCTCTAGGAGAAACAGGAATTTGAAACCCATGAAATTCTTCATACACAACTTCCTTAATTCCAAGTGTAACAAGGTATTCTCTATAGTATTTTTTCAAATCAATTTTTGTTCTTCTCGCAGAAGCAACGCCAATAGACAAGTGGTTTTTCTTTGGAAAGCTCCACCCATACCCTAAAGGAACTGCATCAAAATCAAAACGCACTTCTTTAGACAGTCTTTCAAAATCCTCTGGTGAAACTTCAACTTCGTATTCCAAAGCAGGAATTAAGTATCTTGTTTCTTCCCAGCCTGCAATCTTTGCAGTTGGGCTTAATGCACCATCGGCAGCAATTACAAATTTTGCTTGCACATCGCCATGAGAGGTATGAAGTGTAATGATCTCTCCAAAAGTCAGGTCCTTTAATTTGTAATTTTCCAACAAAGTTACTCCTGCTTTCTTGGCTTTTTGGGTAATCAGGTTATCAAAATCATCCCGCATAATCATGCTTACAATGGGTTGATCTCTTTCTGGTGAAAGATGGATTCCAGCCTTGTCAAAATAGATATCAACTCTATTAAACTCTCTATCTACGACCTCACTGACATCAAAAGGCATGTTCTTTCTTCCTCTAAAAACGAAGCCTCCACCACAGGTTTTATACCGTGGCAAAGTTTCTTTTTCAATAAGCACTGTTGAAATTCCGTTTTCGGCTAGTTTAAGAGCAGCGGAAGCACCTGCTGGACCACTTCCAATAACCGCTACATCAAATACATTCATTCCTAAATTTTTTGTAAATATATTATTTTTATCCCTATAATAAAGACAAAATGCAGGTAAAGCTTCTCCAAGATATATTGGATACTTTATTTTAAATATGTAACTTTCACTCAGCTGAAAATATTTTGATGACATCGGGAATATGAAAAAAAATTAAAAGATGACCCCTCTGTAGAAATTGTCAACGTAAGAGGTTTTGGTTATAAATTGATTTGTTAAACTGCCTTTGGCTGATAAAATTTGTTTAACTTTATCGACCATTTAATTTTACCAAACAATTATGCATGTAGCAATTGCAGGAAATATAGGTGCGGGTAAAACCACACTCACAGAATTACTCGCCAAACACTATCATTGGAGACCCCATTATGAATCTGTTGATGAAAATCCATATTTAGATGATTTTTATGCCGAAATGGAGCGCTGGTCTTTTAACTTACAAGTGTACTTCTTAAATAGTAGATTTCGACAAATTCTAGAATTAAGAGAAAGCGGAAACAATATTATACAAGACAGGACTATTTATGAAGATGCACATATTTTTGCTCCCAATCTTCATGCCATGGGACTTATGACCAATCGAGACTATCAGAATTATAGCTCTTTGTTCGAATTGATGGAAAATCTTGTTAAACCACCAGACCTGTTAATTTACTTAAGATCCAGCATTTCTAATTTGGTTGGGCAAATTCATAAAAGAGGTAGAGAATATGAAAACTCAATAAGTATTGATTATTTGAGTCGACTTAATGAGCGTTATGAAGCATGGATTTCTACCTACACCAAAGGAAAATTATTAATAATTGATGTGGATAATTTAAATTTTGTAGACAATCAAGAAGATTTAGGATATGTTATTGATAGAATTGATGCCCAAATAAATGGGCTGTTTTAGCAGATTTTCAATAATAAATATTAAAAAAATAAGGGACATCGAATAAATTCGATGGCCCTATTAGTTATGATAGAAATCCCCCAATACCTATCATAATGACAAAGTAAATGTTTTTTTTTTAATAAAAACTTAAAGGATTTCAAAAAAATTATATTTTCAATAACTTATAAATTCTATTATCTAAATATTTATTCTCTTTAATTTTTTTACTCATGATATAATCCATGGCCGCTAAACAAATGAAAAGCCCCACTAATAACCCATAAAAGAGAAGATTTAAGTCAGAACTAATTTTGTTGACATTGTTGTTGTAAAATATTAAAAAAGAAAACACAATGAACAACACCATTAGTATTGGACTCAAAATTTTATATACTAAAATTTTCTTTTTATTGGTTTTTAACTTTTCTGTTAGAACAATAAAGGCATTTTCTCCTTTTGTAAATTCCATACTTCTTGTTTTTAAGCTTAGACAAACTAGCGTAAACAAACTTCCCTTAATCTGGGGGAGAAAGAAGTTATTACTACTAAAAATTGAGGGAAAGGCAAATGAAAATTAATAAATGTATCTATCGATACTTTTGCTGCTGCTAAGTTATATCTTTTTTTTATAAAAAAAACTTTTTTTAGTTTGTAACATTATTTGTCTTTTCTACGTATAAGTATATGTAGCGAAATTAGTAATCACATTTACAAAAAGAAGAGAGATACTTAGATGAGACAACTTAAAATTACCAAGCAGGTTACCAACAGAGAAACTGCATCATTAGACAAATACTTACAAGAAATAGGAAAGGTTGATTTAATTACAGCCGATGAAGAAGTAGAATTAGCGCAAAGAATTAAAGCGGGCGATCAAATTGCTTTAGAAAAATTAACAAAAGCCAATTTGCGTTTCGTTGTCTCAGTTGCAAAACAATATCAAAATCAAGGTTTAACATTACCAGATTTAATTAATGAAGGAAACTTAGGGTTGATTAAAGCGGCAAAACGATTTGATGAGACTCGTGGTTTTAAATTTATTTCTTATGCTGTTTGGTGGATTCGTCAATCTATTTTGCAAGCCTTGGCAGAACAATCCAGAATTGTGCGATTGCCTTTAAACAAAATTGGATCTATTAACAAGATCAATAAAATGTACGCTTTTTTAGAACAAGAAAATGAGCGCCCTCCTAGTGCAGAAGAAATTGCTAAGAAATTAGATATGACTGTAAACGACGTTAAAGAGTCTATGAAAAACTCTGGTCGTCACGTATCTATGGATGCCCCTTTAATTGAAGGAGAAGATTCAAACTTATATGATGTCTTAAATTCTGGTGAATCACCGAATCCTGATAAAGCATTATTGCATGAATCTTTGCGTGTAGAGATTTCTAGAGCCCTAGAAACTCTTACTCCTCGTGAAGCAGATGTGGTAAAACTATATTTTGGCTTAGGAGAGCATCAACCAATGACGCTAGAAGAAATTGGAGAAACTTTTGATTTAACTCGTGAGCGTGTTCGTCAAATTAAAGAGAAAGCCATTCGAAGATTAAAACATACTTCTAGAAGTAAAATTTTAATGACCTATTTAGGATAAACCCTAAACAAAGCAATATTAAAAAGCGTTCAAATAATTTGAACGCTTTCTTTTTTATATTGTATTTTTGCAATACCTAACACAACATCATACAAATGACAACATTAATTGCGCCTTCAGTACTAGCGGCAGATTTTGCCAACTTACAAAGAGACATTGAGATGGTAAATAAAAGTGAAGCTGACTGGTTTCATATTGACATCATGGATGGAGTTTTTGTTCCAAATATTTCTTTTGGAATGCCTGTTTTAAAGGCCATCGCCAAACATGCGAAAAAAACCATCGATGTGCATTTAATGATTGTAGATCCAGATCGATACATACAAACCTTTGCTGATTTAGGCGCCAATATTCTAACGGTACATTATGAGGCTTGTACTCATTTGCACAGAACTCTTCAAGCCATAAAAGCTGCAGGAATGAAAGCTGGTGTTGCTTTAAACCCTCATACTCCAATTGCAGTTTTAGAGGATGTTATTGCAGATTTAGATTTGGTATGTATTATGAGTGTGAACCCCGGCTTCGGTGGTCAATCGTTTATAGAAAACACTTATAAGAAAGTGAGACAATTAAAACAATTAATAGAGTTTTCAAAATCAGATTGTCAAATAGAAATAGATGGTGGCGTTACTAATAAAAACGCGAATGCTTTAGCAGAGGCTGGTGCTGATGTTTTAGTTGCAGGAAGCTATGTTTTTGGCTCTAAAGATCCTATCGCAACTATTGCTGGACTTAAAGCGATATAAATAATGTATTTAAATAAAAAAAGCCGAAGTAAAAACTTCGGCTTTTTTTATTTAAATTAATACTGTTCCAATAGATAGTGCAACAAATCTGTCGTTGTTACAATTCCCACCAATTTCCCATCATCAATAACAGGTAAGGCATGAAATTCATTCTTAGCTAAAATTTCTGCAACTTCTTTGATCGTCTGATTAGAAGAAACAAAAATTATATTTTTTACCATCACTTGTTCAATACTTAGCATACTATAAACAGAGGTGTCTACATCATTTTCTTCAGCTCCATAAGAATCTACATAACTAATTCGCATCAAATCTGTTAAGCTAAGTATTCCTATTATTTTTGATCCACTTACGACCGGGATATGACGAATACTATTCTCCTTAAATAGCTTTTCTGCTTCTACTAAATTATTTGACAAATTAAGTGTGATTAATTTTTTTGACATAATTTTAGATACTAACTCTCTTTTTTTCATGGTTCTCTTATTTTAAATTCTAAATCAAAGATCTTCCAAAAAAAGTAGGTTTCTTATGACATAATCAGTTTTGACTCTGCAAATTTTAACTATATTAGGAGCTACAAAACTAAATTTAAAAATTACACCCATGCATAGAATTCTATTTACAAGTCTTTTAGTATTGAGCTTTATCAGTGCTTCATTTTCTCAAGACAAACCCGCCTATCAGTTATTCAATCAAAAAGGAGAATTAATTGAATATGATAAAATGATTAAAGATCTTGCTAAAAGTGATATGGTGTTTTTTGGTGAGTACCATACCAATCCTATTTCTCATTGGTTGCAAATTGAAATGGCGAAAAGTTTTTATGAATTAAAAGGAGAGAAATTGTTTTTCGGAGCGGAAATGTTTGAGAGTGGCAATCAATTAGTACTTGATGAATATTTGGCAGGCTTTTATGAAGAAAGCAAAATGCTTCCAGAAATTACACAACTTTGGGGTAATTATCAAACTGATTACAAACCTCTAGTAGAGTTCGCTAAAGCCAAAAAACTACGTTTTATCGCTTCAAATATACCTCGTAGATATGCAGCAATGATTAATAAAAAAGGAATGGCAGCCCTTAAAGAATTGAGTCCAGAAGCCTTATCATTAATTGGTCCAGACCTTGAAAATCTTTTTGACCCAACAGTAAAAGCCTATGCAGAAATGGCAAGTAAAATGGGTGGTCATGTACCGCCAAATATGCTAAACATTCAAACAGCCCAAGCTGCAAAAGATGCAACCATGGCTTATTTTTCTTTGAAGAATTTTAACGAAGGTGATTTATTATTACATTTTGAAGGTTCTTATCACTCCAATTACAACCAAGGAATTATCTGGTGGATTAACCAAATTAAACCAGGATTAAAAATTGGTTCTATCACAACAGTGATGCAAGCAGAATGGGATAAAATGACCCCTGAAGAAAAAGCAAGTATTTCTAATTATACCATCGTAGTGGCAGATTCCATGACACAAACGAAACGTTAGGAGAAATTATTTGTTGATATGGAAGTTGAATAAATGAGGATAATTTTAATAAATTAAACTTATCCAAGTCAAAACGGACAAGGATGAACTCCCTGCGGTCGTTGATCCTTATAGGTCCGTTTTGAAAAACAAAAAACCAAACTTACAAATTCAAGCGAGCTTGATTTGACGTTTGGTTTTTTGTTTTATTGTGACTCCAGAAGGATTCGAACCTTCAACCGTCAGAGCCGAAATCTGATATTCTATCCAGTTGAACTATGGAGCCAGTATGTTTATTGTTTATGCAGTTAAATTCTTTTTAACCAAGGTAGAGATGGTTTTCCCATCAGCTTGCCCTGCTAATTCTTTCGAGACAATTCCCATCACCATTCCCATGTCTTTCATTCCTGTTGCGCCTATTTTTTCAATGGCTGCTTTTACAACTGCATCAACTTCATCCTCAGACAATGCCTCAGGTAAAAATTGCTCAATAATTGCTGCTTCAGCCAACTCTGGATCTGCCAAGTCTTTTCTTCCTTGCTCCAAGTATACTGCGGCACTATCTTTTCGCTGTTTTACCTGTTTCTGTAGAATTTTTAATTCCTGATCTTCGGACAATTCTTCAGCAGCTCCAGACTCAGTTTTTGCTAATAAAATAGCAGACTTTACCGCTCTTAAAGCTTGCAAAGCAACGGTGTCTTTGGCCTTCATTGCCAATTTCATTTGTTCCATTAACTCAGTTTGTAAACTCATATTTTATTTTTTTGAACTGCAAATATACACATAAAAAAATTCCTGATTTCTCAGGAATTCTTAAACTTTATAGTCCTTTTAACTAATCTACATTATCATGTAAGAATGAATTGTTAGATCGTAATTGAACTTCATCACTAGCATCTGTGCTAAGGGTGGTTCTAGATTTGCTTAAATCAGAATTCACCTCGTCCAAATCTACACCCAATCTTTTATAGGCAGGCTGACGCTCAATCTCATCAATATTCTTATTTACCTGATCTGAAAACTTATAGTTAAAGCCTTTCATTTTTTGTTTTCTCATTTCTGCAGTCTTTTCCAATTCTGAGATGGTCAAACTCAAAGGAGAAATTTCATCAGAAATAGTTTCAATATCATTGACGTTTTGGACTTCTTTTGTTTTTACCTCAAACTGCATTTCTTCTTCATCCATGGTCAATGCTTTCGCCTTTTGTGGCACAGAACTTTTACCTATTGTCGGCTGTGCTTCAAAATTTTCTAGAACATAACGTTTTTCGATCACTTCTGATTTCTTGGCAACAATCTCTATTGCATCATGTACTTCCATTTCCATTGCGTCTTCTATCGACAAATCAAAACGCACCTCTTTAGGGGCTCCTTTAATCTCTTCAAAGCTATTTAAAGGTAAATCAAACAGTAAATCTGCTTGCATCTGAACAGGCTCTTCTACTTGGTTCATTTCTTCTTGAACAGGGTTTGCATTGGTAATGATAAAATCATCTTCAGAAACAGATTCATAAGAAATCTCATCGAAAGTAACCTCTAGATTTTCTATAGTTTTGGTCGTAGCAACAAGGGATTCTCTTTCTTCTTCAAGCTCATCTTCCTCCAACACATGAACAATTTTTTCTCTGGCAGAAAAACTGTTAATAGGCTCATCTAAAGATGTAGCTTTTTGAACTGTTTTATCAGAAAAGTCATAGGTAGCTTTTTGTTCATCTTCTAATGTGTGAATGATTTTCTTAATCTCTGTGTTGGTAATAGTGCTTTGCTGATCTGCAGCAAAACCTGTCGCAACAACAGTTACAGAAATGGCATCTCCTAAAGATTCATCCTCACCAATACCCATTATAATATTGGCATCATATCCTGCTTCTATTTGTATATGATCGTTAATTTCTCCAATCTCATCCAATGTAACTTCATTGCCTCCAGATACAATTAGCAACAACACATTCTTGGCTCCTGTAATTTTATTATCATTTAACAATGGAGAGTCCAGTGCTTTAATAATTGCATTTTTTGCGCGTGTTTTTCCATCCTCTCTCGCAGAACCCATAATAGCAGTTCCACTATTTGACAAGACAGTTTTTGCATCGTGTAAATCAATATTTTGTTTGTAATGATGCGTAATAACTTCTGCTATTCCTCGAGCTGCGGTTGACAAGACCTCATCTGCTTTTGAAAAACCAGCTTTAAAACCAAGATTTCCATATACTTCTCTCAGTTTATTATTATTAATAACAATTAAAGAATCTACATTGTTACGCAAGGTATCTATTCCTATTTGAGCCTGCTTCGCACGCATTCTGCCTTCAAATTGAAAAGGCATGGTTACAATTCCAACAGTTAAAATATCCATGTCTTTGGCTATTTTAGCAATGATTGGTGCCGCACCAGTTCCGGTTCCACCACCCATACCGGCAGTGATAAAAACCATCTTGGTATGCGTACTCAACATTTGTTGAATCTCTATAATACTTTCTTCTGCCGCTTTTTCTCCAATTTCTGGATTTGCACCCGCACCTAAACCTGAAGTTAAATCAGCACCTAATTGAATTTTATTTGGTACTGGACTATTTTCTAAGGCTTGCGCATCGGTATTACAAATCACAAAATCTACTCCTCTGATATCTTGTTGAAACATGTGATTTACTGCATTGCTACCTCCACCTCCAACTCCGATTACTTTAATAGCATTGGATTGTGATTTTGGCATGTCGAATAAAATGCTGTCAAATTCTTCGCTCATAATATTGTTCCTATTTTAATATGGTTATTCTATCTATATTTTTATTTACTCTGCGTTGTCTAAAAAATCTTTAAACCGCTCTGTAAATTTGTCAAAAAATGACTTTCCTTTTGGTTTTTCCGGTTCTTCTAAGACCGTTTTTTTCTCCTCTTTTTGAGATTCAGTTGCAGACCCTTCTTCCACTTTTGCTGCTAGGGCTTCCGCCTCAGCCTTGAGTGCATCTTCTTCCTGTTGTTGTTTGTTTCCTTTTTTCAGCCCTTCCATTAACAATCCAACTGCGGTAGCATAAGATGGGCTCGATAACAAATCATCTGAGTCTCCTGCCAAATGCTCATTTGGATACCCAATACGAGCGTCCATACCAGTAATGTATTCAACCAGTTGGCGCAGGTGTTTTAATTGAGCTCCTCCTCCTGTTAAAACAAACCCTCCAATAAGTTTTCCTTTGGCGGTTTCATGTCCGTAATTTTTGATCTCCAAATACACATGCTCAATAATTTCTTGCACTCTAGCATGAATAATTTTAGAAAGATTTTTTAAGGTGATCTCTTTAGGCTCTCTACCTCTAAGCCCTGGTATCGATACAATTTCGGTCTCTTTGTTCTCTCCTGGCCAGGCAGATCCAAATTTAATTTTTAACAATTCAGCCTGTTTTTCAATAATAGAACAACCTTCTTTAATATCTTCAGTAATGACATTTCCACCGAATGGAATTACAGCCGTATGTCGAATGATTCCATCTTTAAAAATAGCTAAATCAGTAGTTCCTCCACCTATATCGATTAAGGCTACTCCTGCCTCTTTCTCCTCTTGACTAAGCACTGCTGCTGCCGAAGCTAATGGCTCCAGGGTAATTTTATACAAGTCTAAACCTGCACTCTTAACACAGCGTCCAATATTACGAATCGAAGAAACTTGACCTACCACCACATGAAAATTGGCTTCTAGTCTTCCTCCATACATTCCAATCGGCTCTTTGATTTCTCCTTGGCTGTCAACTTTAAATTCTTGAGGCAATACATGAATAATCTCTTCTCCAGGCAACATTACCAATTTATGTACCTGATTGACCAAATTGTCTATATCTGCTTCATCAATGACCTCGTCTGAATTGTTTCTGGTGATGTAATCACTGTGGTGTAAACTTCGAATATGCTGACCTGCAATTCCAACGACCACCTCTTTAATCTTGTGACCAGAAACGCTCTCTGCTTCTTCTACAGCCTGCTGAATAGACTGAATGGTTTGCGTAATATTACTCACAACACCGCGTTTAACACCTAAACTTTTGGCCTTACCAATACCTAAAATCTCTAATTTATTGTATTCGTTTTTACGACCAATCATGGCAACAATCTTGGTTGTTCCAATATCTAAACCAACTGATATTTTATTGTTCTCCATTGTTGAATTATTTTGTGCACACAACTTGGTTGTGATATTTTAAATTTATTGTTCGATAATTATTGATCGTTTGATCTGCAAAAGTTGTATTGTAAAAAGCTTTTAACTTTTTAAATTTGATTACTTCTTTGCTCAAGGTTCCAAACTCTATCTTCTGATTTCCAATTCGAGTGTCCAATACCCATTCTTGACTCTTCGTTTTATGTATGCCTATGATTTCTTTTTTCAAAAAATCATCAGCCAAAATTCGTTGAACAAAACTTTTAATTTCTTGTTCATCTCCTGCTTGAAATTCACCTGTCACCAACAAAACCCTCGCTGAATAATACTCAGACAAAGGAACTCTTACCCCTTCTTTATCAAGATAATAGATATCATTTCCAGAATGAACCCTAGCTATTGGTGTGCGCTGTTTTACTTTTGCTTTTAGCAAGCCATCAATTGTCAAATAAACACTGGCACTTTCTATATATGGGTTAGAAACCACTGCACGCTCTATCTCTTGTAAATCTATAATAGATTTTGCTTTGTTTTGTATGGGTTGCTGATTTTGTATTAACAATTTATCAACCATAGCGACATTCAAAAATTCTTTAAATCCTTCAGTAAATTCTACTGAAACCTGCTGTACTTTTTTATTTGAGTTTCTTTTAGAAGAAAATCCAAACAAAAAAACAAGGCTTCCAAAAAGCAAAACAAAAACGATATAATTTAGCGCTTTTTTCATCTAGGTCGTTTCTGTTTTTTGAAATGCATGCGTCACTTCTTTAATTAAAACTCCAATATCACCAGCACCTAGCATAACTACAATTTTTGAAAAACCATCTTGAAGCAGATCTAAAACTTGATCTTTAGCAATTATTTTTTTATTTTCTAAGTTTATTTTCTCGAGCAACCAACTAGAAGTTACACCGTTTATCGGAAGTTCTCTTGCTGGATAAATCTCAAGCAAAAGGAGTTTGTCAAATAAAGACAAAGCAGCTGCAAAATCGTCTACAAAATCTCTTGTTCTGCTAAATAAATGTGGTTGAAATACACAGGTTATTTTTTCATTTGGATACAGTTCTCTAACTGCAGAGGCTACTGCTTTTATTTCTGTGGGATGATGTGCATAGTCATCTATTAACACAAAATCATCACTTTTTATAGCATATGAAAATCTGCGCTGTACTCCTTGAAAACTTTCTAAGGAGCCTTTTATTTGTTCTGCAGAAACCCCGTAAACTTCTGCCATTGCTAAAGCTGCCAAAGCATTCATAATATTGTGTCTACCCGGTAAATGAAATTTGATATCCAAAATTATTTGTGAAGGTGTTTGAACATCAAAAAGATAGGCCCCATTTTCGATTCTCAAATGAAAGGCTCTATAATCTGCTTCCTCATCTATTGCATAGGTCAAGCCTTTAATTGGTAAACCCTTTGCAACGATTAGTGTATTTGATACCTTTTGAGAAAAATCAACAAAAGATTCCTCCAATGCGGCCGCCTCTTTGTAGATATCCAAATGATCTGCATCCATGGAGGTAATACAAGCAATATTGGGTGCTAATTGCAAAAATGAACGATCAAACTCGTCAGCTTCAACCACAGTAACTTCATCATCACCTAAAATTAGGTTTGATTGGTAATTTTCAGCTATTCCACCCAAAAAGGAAGTAGCTCCACTAGGCTGCATAATATGCCCTAAAATGCTTGATGTTGTTGTTTTACCATGTGTACCGGCAACGGCCAAACAAAAGGAATTATTTGTGATAATCCCCAATATTTCAGATCGCTTCAAAACTGAAAAGCCAGATGATTTAAAATAATTCAGCTCTTCACTTTCTTTTGGAATTGCAGGGGTATAGACCACCAAGGTTTCTCTACTGTTTAAAAATGAAATTGGAATGTTTTTTATTGCATCTTCAAAATGAATTTGAACCCCTAAAACTTCTAAGCCTCTTGTTACATCAGATGGGGTTTTATCATAGCCAGCCACTTGTTTTCCTTGAGCAGTAAAATACCGAGCAAGCGCACTCATCCCAATGCCTCCAGCACCAACAAAATACACATTATGAATGTTTTTTAAATTCATTTTCTACTCAACTTTAGTCGAAGACTATTTCTTACTTTTATTATTTTCAATTAGTTTTTCAATCTCATTTACTATATCACTCGTTGCATTTGGCAAAGCCAATTCATGAATGTTTTCACTTAAACTTTCTTGCTTTCCTTTATCCTTTAAAAGCGTTTCAAAAACTATTGAAAAGCTCTCCAACTCTGATTCTTTTATAGCAATGGCCCCATGCTTTTCGACGATAGCTTGTGCATTTTTAGATTGATGATCTTCAGCGACATTAGGAGATGGAATAAAGATGGTTGGTTTTCCAACGATACACAATTCCGAGACCGAGCTTGCTCCCGCTCTTGATATAATAATATCAGCTGCTGCGTATGCCAAGTCCATTCTGTTTAAATAGGCATGTACCTGTACATTTTCATTCTCATTATACTTTTGATATTGGTCTATATACAATTTTCCACATTGCCATATCACTTGAATCTTTTGACTCTTGAAGAACTCTAATTGACTCTCTACTAATTGATTAATTCTTCTTGCACCCAAACTTCCTCCTAAAATCAAAACTGTTTTAAAGGACGAATTCAAATTAAAAAACTCCTGACCTTCTTCTTTCTTACTATAAATTGATAGCAAATCTTGACGAACAGGATTGCCCGTTTTAAGTGTTTTATGAATTGGGAAGAAACGTTCCAAATGGTTATATGCAACACAAATTAAATCGGCTTTTTTACTTAATAGTTTGTTTGTGATTCCCGGATATGAATTTTGCTCCTGAATAAGTGTAGGAATACCCATTATATGAGCCATATATATGGTTGGGCCACTTGCAAAACCCCCTGTTCCAATAGCGACAGTAGGTTTAAAACGCTTTATAAGTGTGCGAGCACGCATCAAACTGCTGAGCAATTTGAAGGGAAAGAGAAGGTTCTGAGAAATTTTCTTCCGTTGAATTCCTGAAATCCACAAACCTTCAATCTCGTAACCTGCCTGGGGCACTTTCTCCATTTCCATTTTGTCCTTTGCTCCTACAAAAAGAAAATTTGCATCGGGATACCTCAAC
>CBFHUV010000050.1:0-14219 GCA_965659055.1 Polaribacter sp. | reverse complement strand
TAATGTATCATCACCCTATCAAATTTCGAATGTTTTGATAGGTTTGAAACAGTTGTTTTAGTAAGGTTAGGTAAAACTTAAAAATCTTAAAATGATAATTGGTGTCAATAAATTGTAACCTATCTGTTTAATTGCTAGTCAAAGTAGCAAATAAAATTTAGAAAACAAAAATGACTAAACCACTTTATTTAAAATTTGCATTTGTAGTATTTATAACATTAGCTTCTTCATTTCAAATTTATTCTCAGAATAGACTTCAAAAAATTGATAGCATTTTAAATGCTAACTATCCTTCCAATACAACTGGAGCGGTTTTTTTAATAGCCGAAAAAGGAAAAATAAAATATAAAAAGGCCTTTGGACTTGCCAACCTTGAGCTGAATGTTCCAATGAATTCAGACAATATATTTGAAATAGGTTCGATGACCAAACAGTTTACTGCCATATCCATTTTAATGTTAGAAGAACAAGGGAAAATAAATTTAGATGATGATATTACCAAGTTTATTCCTGATTATCCAACAAAAGGGCATAGAACAACCGTTCATAGTTTACTGACGCATACATCTGGAATCAAAGACTTTACAAGAGTGAAGGGACTTAATGATATCGCATCAAAAGATTTAAAACCCATAGAATTAATTGATTTTTTCAAGAGTGAACCAATGGATTTTTTGCCTGGCGAACAATTTAAATACAACAATTCTGGATACATCATTTTAGGTTATATTATTGAAAAAGTTACAGGCAGTTCTTATGCCAATTTTGTCGAAGAACAAATTTTCAAGAAATTAAAAATGAACTCCTCACAATATGCTAGTCATTCTAAAGTGATACCAAATAGAGCCTCAGGCTATCAATACAAAAAAGGCTACATCAATAGCAGAAACATTAGTTTTAACTTGCCTTATGCATCAGGTTCTTTAATGGCAAATGTAAATGACATGTATATTTGGAAAGAAGCCATAAAGAATAATCTTTTAATTAATAAAGAGACTACCCAAAAAGCATTTACAAATTATACCTTAATCAATGGGGAATTCATAAATTATGGCTACGGATGGCATATCAAATCAAAAAATGACCTTTTAAGTGTTGAACATGGTGGCTCTATTTTTGGATTTAAATCGATGGGAGTTTATTTACCCGATTTTGATGTTTATGTGATTGGATTGACTAATTGTGATTGTAATTCACCTACTGCAGTAACCAGAGAAATTGCAGAAATTTTTGCTAAAAATTAGATCAATATAATTTTTGTTAGTCCATTATAAATTAAAAAATTGATTCAAAATAGGATTCAAACGTTTCTGAAAAATTCCTTTTATTTAAGTACATTTATAGCTTAGAATTCATGAAGTCATGCTTTATGAATTTTGTGTTTTCTTTTTTTAAAATTATTAATAGACTAGGTACATGAATATCTTGAGATCAATTTTCTGAAGAATCTTTATTTAAGTAGCTATTGTTATTAACAAATGAATCGTTGTTTATGGCGCATAAGGATATTATTATCATAGGAGCAGGCCTCTCAGGAATTGGAGCAGCTTGTCATTTAGCTCGAAAAAATTCAAACAAATCATATCTTATTCTTGAGTCCAGAAAAGAGTTAGGAGGTACTTGGAGCTTGTTTAAATATCCAGGAATTCGTTCAGATTCTGACATGTATACATTTGGTTATTCATTTAAAACCTGGGACAATCCAAAATCTTTTGCAGATGCACCTTCTATTTTAAAATACCTCAATGAAGCAGCCGATGAATATAAGGTTCTAAGTCATATTCTGTATCAACAGCGCGTTATTTCATATAATTTTAATAGTGATAAGAAGCAATGGGAGGTCACTAGTAAAAATAGTTTGACTGGTGAAGAAACAGTTTACACTTGTAACTTTATATTTAACTGTGGTGGTTATTATAATTATGATAAGGGCTACACTCCAGAATTTAAAGGACAATTGGATTTTAAAGGTAAAATAATTCATCCTCAGCTTTGGCCAAATGAATTGGATTGTTCCAATAAAAAAATTGTGGTTATTGGGAGTGGTGCAACGGCCGTTACAATCATTCCAAAACTTGCGCCAATTTGTTCACATATCACCATGGTACAAAGGTCACCTACTTATATTGGAATGATCCCAAATAAAGACAAAGTAGGGGCATTTTTTAAACGTCTTTTTCCTAAGAAATTTGCACATTTTTTAATTCGTGTAAAAAATATTGGTTTTCAAATCTTCTTTTTTAATATATGCAGGGCTTTTCCTAAAACCATGAAAAAGTTTATCATAAAAGGAGCCGAGAAACAGTTAGGAGGGTTCCCTGTAGATCCACATTTTACCCCAAATTATAAACCATGGGAACAGCGTTTTTGTATAGCTCCCGATGGCGACTTTTTTAGGGTAATTAAAGAAGGTAAAGCATCTGTTATAACAGAAACTATAGATTATTTTACTGAAAACGGAATTTTGTTAAAATCTGGAGAAACGATAGAAGCTGATATTATTATTACTGCTACAGGTTTAAATTTATTGCCATTGGGAGGTGCAGACATCTCCATTGATTCAAAAGCATTTGATATTTCGAAGTCTTTTGTATACAAGGGTGTAATGCTAAGTGATTTACCCAATTATTTTATTTTTGTTGGATATACCAATGCTTCATGGACCTTAAAAAGTGATTTGACTAGTGAGTATATTTCAAGAGTTTTACACTATATAGAGAGACATAATTACTTGGGCCTTGAAGCCCATGTTATCGAAGCTGATTTAAAGGCAACACCACTACTTGACTTAAATTCCAGTTATATTCATCGATCTGCAAATAAACTTCCAAGTCAAGGAGATAAAGCCCCTTGGCGTGTGTATCAAAATTATATTCTCGATTATAAAATGCTCCGAATTGATAGAGTGAAAGACAGGCGATTGAAATTTTTTAAATCATAAAATTGAGAATTGTACTAATTATTTAAATTTTTAAAAACACCACCATGTTCAGGCATCAAGGCAAAAGTAGAACCTTAAAGCACAATCTACGAATTGCAATCGTATTGTCATTTGTTGCTGGAATAGTTAATGTAACTGGATTTTTATCATTTCAGCAATTGACTACAAATGTTACAGGTCATTTTGCACTTTTTATTTTTGATGTTTCTAAGTTTGAATTTTGGAAAGGAACCATTTACTTTTTGTATATTTTTTCCTTTCTCTTAGGGTCTTTCTCATCTAGCTTTCTTATTGAAAAATATAGAGAAAACAAACAATTAAATATTTATCTTTTACCAACCATCATAGAAAGTTTCATCCTAATTTTAATTGGAGTTTCTAGCAACTTTTCAGCTTTATATTTTCCTGACTTACTAATATGCTCCCTTTTATTTTCAATGGGACTTCAAAACTCATTTGTTACTAAAATTTCAAACGCAGTTGTGAGAACCACCCATTTGACGGGGCTTTTTACGGATTTGGGAATAGATGCATCTCAATTATTTTTTTTAAAATCTTCGGTACAAAAAGAAAAACTTAAATCAAACATTAAATTGCGGATTTATATTATTTCCTTCTTTTTTATAGGAGGCCTTGTTGGCGGTCTTTTTTATTCTAAATTTAACTTGCAATTAAATACATTAATTTTTGGAGGTCTAGTATTATTAATGAGCTTGTTTTATGATGATTTAAGGTATAGATTTATTAAATCGAAAAGAAAGTATCGCCAAAGGAAATTATAGGTAGTTAAGGTAGTTTAATTTTAGAATATAACCGAAACTTAAGTTAAATGGCAAAAAAAGGGGAGTAGAGCCCTTTTCATTGGCTGGAATTATGATCTTGAAAATGAGAAAGACAGTCTTAAGATAGTCCCTGATTCATTGGTGGCTAGTTATCGTATTCAGAACCATGCTCCCATTGGCATAGATGCTACTTCTGTTCTTGTATTTTCTATGGCAGAATCCAAAGAATCAGCAACTCCTAAAATTGGAGGTAAATGGGCAATTAACAACAACAAAAACGATAAGAACAAAAGCACTCAATCAAATAATGTTAATGCAAATAAAAATAAGAGTGAAGATATTATAGATTCTGAAAATGAAGAAGAGAAAGAAGAAAAGGATACACCAAAGGAACCCATTGATTTTACAATTCAATTGACCAACAGTTTGGGACAAAATATCTCCTTTCCTCTAAGTAAATTCTCTCCTTTACAACGAACCTTAGAAGTAATGATTCTTAAAAAAGGTTTTGCTAAAGATGATAAGGAATCAGAAAATGTTTTCCAAACCTTTTATTTCCCAATGGAGCAAATTCAAAAATTAAATCCAAACGTTAAGCTATTTGATATTAAAGAACTTAAATTTATTTTTAATAACACCCAAAGTGGTGTTGTTATCATTGACAATATTGGATTTACGAAGAATCTTTAAATTCCTTGTATCTTAGCGGATAATTTGTTTAAATCAAATAGGCTTCAATTCTAGCCAAAGAATTAATTTTAAAGTGTCCCATGAAAGATAAAAAACTAGCAGTATTAATAGATGCAGACAATGTTCCGTATGCGCATGTAAAGGAAATGTTGAATGAAATTGCTAAATATGGAAACCCAACCATTAAACGAATCTATGCCGATTGGACAAAACCAACTGCTAATGGATGGAAGGGTGTTTTATTAGAAAATGCAATTACTCCTATTCAACAATATGGATATACTTCAGGGAAAAACTCGAGCGATAGTGCTTTAATTATAGATGCCATGGATTTACTTTATTCAAAGAAAGTTGATGGTTTCTGTATTGTTTCTAGTGATAGTGATTTTACAAGGCTTGCGACCCGACTTCGGGAAGCGGCAATGTTTGTCATTGGAATCGGAGAAAAGAAAACGCCACAACCATTTATAACTGCTTGTGATAAGTTTATCTATATAGAAATTCTAAAAAAGGAACAGGAGCCAGATTCAGTAGAAAAACCTAAAAAACAAAACACAAGTAAACCAGAAACTACTTCTGTAAGTAAAATTGATCGGAATCTAATTCGGTTAATTAAAGAGAGTATCGATGATATTTCTGATGAAGACGGTTGGGCTTTTCTGGGAACTTTGGGAAATTACATCATCAAAAAGAAAACAGATTTTGATCCAAGAAATTATGGTTTTCCGAAATTGTATCCATTAATTAAACAAATAGGGAAATTTGAAATCGAAGAGAAGGCAACAGGAGATAATAATATTCGACATATTTATATTAAAAATAGATAAATTTTTAGCATTCTATGAAACGGAATTTATCTGAATTTGTACAGATTGCAATAGGAATCTTTCTTGCAAGTCTTGGTTTAAAATTGTTTTTGTTGCCCAATGGCTTTTTAGACGGCGGTGCCACTGGCATTGCTATTCTATTAAGCACTATCTTTAAGTTAAACATCTCTTTTGTTTTATTAATTGTAAGTATTCCATTCTTAATTTTGGCATGGTTTAGTTTGTCCAAAAGAATTTTTTTTAAATCAGTTATTTCGATCATTTCCTTGGCATTTATCATTCATTTCGAGAATTTTAATTCGGTAACAGAGGATAAACTTCTTATCGCAATTTTTGGAGGTTTATTCCTAGGGGCAGGAATCGGCTTAGCCATTAGAAACGGGGCCGTTTTGGATGGTTCAGAAATCCTTGGAATTTTTATAAATCAACGCCTGGGAATTAGTATTGGCAAGGTAGTTTTACTTTTTAATGCTATTCTATTTGGTGTTACTGCTTTTTTACTAACTCTTGAAGTTGCCATGTATTCTATTTTAACTTTTATAGTCACTGCAAAAGTGATTGATTTAATGATAGAAGGTTTTGAAGATTATGTAGGCCTAATGATCGTTTCTGAAGAAATAAATACTATTAATGAAGAACTAATTAAGGTAGTGGGTATTGGCACGACTTTATACCATGGATCTGGTGGCTACGGAAAAAGAGGGGCAAGACAAACAAAAGAAATCATTCATACGGTAATTAACAGGATAGATATCCGCAGAACTTATAATTTAATTGAAAGTATTGATAAAAATGCCTTTATCATAGAATTTGATGTTAACAATATAAAAGGTGGGATTTATTCAAAATTCCTAAGCAAAGAGGTGTTTAAAAAACTATCTGTTAAAAAAGTAAAAAGCCCTCTAAAATAAATGTCGTTTCTGTTAGGGATGCATTGATTTTTGTCTATCAAGATTAAACAATAATTAAGCAAAGTTTAGAAAAATAGAATCGGTGCTTAATTTTCTAGAAATTTTTTGTTAAAATATGTTAAAAGGCTAGCTTTTAAGGCAGGGGAGTCATTCTTTTTTGTAATATCGCAACTTACAAACAAAACAACCAAATAAGATGAAAAAAACATTTTTACTAGTAAGCATTATGCTCTTAGTATTTTCATGTAAAAAAGAAGCAACCCAAGAGGATATTGCGAATTACGGAGGTACTATAACAGAGCAAGAATTAAAAGATCATTTATATACTTACGCTTCTGATGAGTTTGAAGGTCGCGATACCGGAGAACCAGGACAAAAGAAAGCTGTAGAATATATTAAAAAACACTATGAAACTTTAGGAATAAATTCTTTAATCGAAGGAAATTATTTTCAAAATGTACCATTGAGCATTACAAAAACTCCTAAGGTAGCTATGTCTGTTAATGGAAAATCTTTTGAATATTTTGACGATTTTATCGCTCCTTCAGGAGGCGACACTGGGGAGCTATCTACCTCAGATGTAATGTTCGTTGGATATGGTATTGATGATGCAAAATATTCTGATTATAAAGGTCTTGATGTTAAAGGTAAAGTTGTTGTAGCTAGAAGTGGTGAACCAACTGACCGATCAGGAAATAATATAATTACTGGGGATAAAAAAGCATCAAAATGGTCTAATGGACGTCAATCAATGGGTGCTAAAACAACAGCGGCTAAAGAAAATGGTGCAAAGGCATTATTTTATATGGATGCTGATATGTTTGATCGTTATTCAAAATTCTTTAAGGATCGTGAAGCTAATGGTGGTAGCAACAGCCTTTCATTACCAAAACAAAAAGATGCAGAAACTCCAATGTATTTTTTCTTAATGAGTGAAAAAATGGGTGACGCTTTCGTAAACAATATCGCTAAATCAACGAAGCCTGCTTCTGTAGGAGCCAAATTAGATATGAACTTCACTAGCGTGACAGAGGCAAAATCTTCTGAGAACGTAGTGGCCATGATTAAAGGTTCTGAAAAGCCAGATGAATATATTATTATTTCTGCGCATTTAGATCACGTTGGTGTGAATGCGAAAGGAGAAATTTTTAATGGAGCCGATGATGATGGTTCTGGAACAGTTTCTTTGTTAGAAATTGCACAAGCTTTTAAAACTGCAACTAACAATGGACATGGTCCAAAACGTTCTGTTATTTTCTTGCATGTTACTGGAGAAGAAAAAGGGTTGTTAGGTTCTAGATATTATACAGATTATGAGCCTTTAGTTCCTTTAGCAAACACTGTAGCCGATTTAAACATTGATATGGTAGGTCGTATTGATCCAAAGAGAGAAGGAGACAGAAACTATGTTTATTTAATTGGAAGTGATAAATTAAGTACTGATTTACACAACATTTCTGAAGAAGTGAATAAAAAATACACCAATATAGAATTGGATTATACCTATAATGACGAAAACGATCCAAACCGTTTTTACTATCGTTCAGATCATTATAATTTTGCAAAAAACAACATTCCAATTATTTTCTATTTTAATGGAACTCATGATGACTATCACCGTGCATCTGACACTCCAGACAAAATTAACTATGACTTGTTAGAAAACAGATCTCGTCTTGTATTCTATACAGCTTGGGAATTAGCAAATCGTCCTGAAAGGATCGTTGTAGATAAAGCTGGAAAATAATTTCAACTTTTATATGTAATTAGAAAAAGCCTTCCATTTGGAAGGCTTTTTTATTTCTATTTATTTTTTACTCGTTTTATAACTCATTTTTTTCCACCAATATTCTAAAGGTCCTTGTTCGTGTTTTTTTAACCAAAAATAACTTATTAAAGATTGAAGAATGAAAAAGAAGAATGCAATTAAGTAAGTTTCAGCCTGAGTTATTTTTCCAAATAATCCAAGTATATTTATATAATGGAAAAAAACGAATACGTATAATAAGGATTGCCCTATATAATTAGACAAAGCAGTTTTACCTACATAGCGAAACAACAATAAAATTTTATTAAAAAAATTTATTTTAAACAAGCGAATAAACAAAGCAATATAACCTAATGCCTGTAGGATCATTCCAGCAGCTAATGCAAATGGAACCCAAAGCATCGTTAGATCTAATTCTATTGCACCAATTGACACTTTATGAAATATATAACTAGTAAAGAGTCCAAGGGTGAAACCAATCAACATAAATGAGTTGGTGAGTTTTTTAAGTTTAAAAGGGCTTTGGAAAAAATTTAGTTTTCCTAAAATTACGCCTACAAGCATATTACCAAAAGTATAGGTCAAAGTTATTGGCATGTCCTTTAAAAAATTAGTCCAAGGCGCCATAATCGCATTCCCTCTTAAATATTCCCAATAAGACTCTGTTATTGGATGTGATATGGCCATGCTATAATCATAATTATAGACTTGCCAATCAAAAGCACTATTGCCTATAAAAAATATTCCTGTAAGAACAACATTAAAAAAGACAGCAAGAATTAAAAGTCTTTTTAAAGACCAATCCTTAATAAGGAGTAAAAACATGCCACCAAAAGCATAGGACATGATAATATCTCCATTCCAAATTACATAGCAATGTAAGGTTCCAATTAAAAATAGGAGCGCCATTCTTTTTGTAAAATAGCTCTTAAATTTAACTTCTTTAGCCTTTGCCCTAGACATTTGAATATAGAACCCAAATCCGAACAATATAGAGAAAATAGTAATAAATTTTTTAGAGATGAAAAGGTCAGATAAAAGATGTAAAGAGTCATCAAAAAGACTTGCAATAGCAGGAGAATCGCCATAAGGAACATTTGCAAGTAGTACTCCGAATAGCGCAAAACCTCTTAAGGCATCAACAACTTCAATCCTTGATTTGCTGATTGGTTGAAAGGAATTCATTTAAAATTAGTTTTGATATAGTTAAACTAAAGACAATCAAAATTTAGATTTGTGACAAATTATTAAATTTATCTACATTTACAAAAAGGTGATTGAAGTGGATCTCAAGTATGATAGTATATTCTGAATCTATTTGTTATAAAACTCTAAAAGTGATCGGTGAAAGTATCTAAGTTTGTTCTTCCAATAATCGTGTTTGCTCAGTTCTGCTGCACATCTTTGTGGTTTGCTGGCAATGGAATCATGTCCGAACTTATGGTCAATTTCCATCTTAGTGAAAGTTCCTTGGGTCATTTAACTTCTGCCGTGCAGTTGGGTTTTATATTTGGAACCTTACTTTTTGCCATTTTAACAATTGCTGATCGGTATTCACCTTCTAAAGTATTCTTTATCTGTGCTTTATTTGGCTCGCTTTTCAATTTAGGTATTTTATGGGAATCAAATAGTTTAGAAACAATTTTGCTATTTCGTTTTTTTACAGGTTTTTTTCTCGCGGGAATTTATCCAGTAGGAATGAAAATTGCAGCAGATTATTATAAAAAAGGTCTTGGTAAATCACTAGGTTTTTTAGTGGGAGCATTAGTTCTCGGGACTGCCTTTCCTCATTTATTGAGAGAATTAATAGGCGCTATTTCATGGGAATCTGTAATGCAATCAACTTCATTATTAGCTGTATTAGGAGGCGTGTCGATGATTCTTTTGATTCCAGATGGTCCATTTCGTAAGAAAAGTCAAAAATTGGATATTTCGGCCTTTTTTAGTGTTTTTAGGGCTACAGATTTTCGTGCAGCGGCTTTTGGTTATTTTGGTCATATGTGGGAGCTCTATGCTTTTTGGACTTTTGTGCCCATAATGCTAAAAACCTATCAAAACAAACATCTTGAAGTGCTGTTTAATATTCCTATTTTATCTTTTCTTATTATAGGAATTGGTGCAATATCTTGTGTTTTAGGTGGCTATATCTCCCAAAAAGCAGGCACAAAGAAAACTGCTTTTATGGCTTTATTTTTATCGTGTATTTGCTGTTTAGTGTCCCCATGGATTTTTGAGTTAACTTCTCATTCAATTTTTGTTGGTTTTCTTATTTTTTGGGGGATGGTTGTGATTGCAGATTCACCATTATTTTCGACGATTGTAGCTCAAAGTGCAGCAGAAAACACAAAAGGAACAGCCTTGACCATTGTAAACTGTATTGGTTTTGGAATCAGTATAATAAGCATTCAAGTTATTAATATAATTAGTGAATACTCCAATTCAAACGCTATTTATTCTTTGTTGGCTATTGGTCCAATTTTTGGACTTATTGCATTGAGATGGAAGGCAAGTAAAGAGAGCCTTTTTAATTCCTTTTAGCGTTGTGAATGTCTGCTGATTAAATAATGGAATACATTTTTAAATTCAGTCTAAATTTTGAACAGGACTTAAATTATACTAAAAGGTTTAGCTATTTACATTGAGTACAATTATTATTGATTTTCTTTAATCCAAACTCAATTTTTGTTCGGAATTTTGTATTATCTTCGGTAAAAAATAATGTCGATAGAGCGAAGAGTTGCCTTAGTAGAAACGCTATTTGAACAATTAGAACAAGAGTCACGACAGTTTGAATCTACTGCTGGGCTTTCTTGTGTTTCTGGTTGTGGAAATTGCTGCACATATGCTGATATCGAAGCCTCACCCTTAGAGTTTTTGCCTTGGGCTTTTCATCTTTTTTTAAATGGTGAAGCAGAAAAAACAAGAATTTTGCTTAGTACGAATGAAAGCGCTACTTGTTTTATTTATAAACCTTTAACCATTGTTAATCAAGGACGTTGTAGTACTTACAAATATAGAGGTTTAATTTGCCGCTTGTTTGGATTTGCCGCTAATAAGGATAAATACGGTAATTTACGACTATCCACTTGCAAAATTATTAAAGAAGGTCAAACTGAGCAGTACAAATCTGCTGCTGACGCTATTAGTAAAGGTTTATATGTTCCAATATTTACGGACTACTACATGCAATTAAATCAAATAGATTTTCATTTAGGGAACATCATTTTACCTGTCAATAAAGCATTAAAAATGGCCTTAGAAGAAGTTTTACAATATTACGCATACAGACCTTCACCTGGGATTGAAAAAAACTGTGGTTAAAAAATTGACTTAAGATTTATTTTTTTTGTTCACTAATTTGGTTTTCTTACACCTCTATTTTGGTAGTCAAAGAGATTTGAACAGATCTAAAAAGATAACATGTTAACATTTTATAACTAATTTCATATTTTAGAGAGATGAACTTGATAACTTTAATCTTTCATTTATTTTGATGAAATTTTAGTTATTTTAAAATTCAATCGACTATGATAGAAGACATAAATATTTGGTTTATAGAGCATCCGTTTTCGACGAATATTATTAAATATTTGGCATGGATCTTATTGGTTTTTATCCTTATTTCATGGATTCGACGGGTTTTAAAGAGAAATCTTCCCAGCAATACTGCAAAATACAAAACCCAAAAAGTAGTCGAAATTATTGGCTATATACTTGTTGCATTAGTAAGTATCACATATTTTACGGGGAGTATTTAAGATTTTGGCCTCGCAATTGGTTTGCTAACAGCCGGAATTACGATTACACTTCAAGAAATTATTTTAAGTATAGCGGGATCATTTTATATCTTTTTTGTAAAAGTATATAAGCCAGGGGATCGCATAGAAATAAATGGAATAAAAGGAGATGTGATTGATATAGACAGTATTTATACCATTATGATGGAAATTGGAGAATGGATTTCTAGTGATAATTACAGTGGCCGAATTGTTAAATTAAGTAATGCTTTTGTTTTTAAAGGACCAGTTTATAATTATTCACAAGATTTTCCCTTTGTATGGGATGAATTTAATCTGCCAATACGGTATGGCTCTGATATTGAATTGGCAAAATCATTGGTTATTTCAGTTGCTCAAGAAAGACTCTCAGAATATGTTCAGGCTTCCATAGCAGATTGGAAAACGGTTGTCGCTAAATATTATATAGAAGATGCCCAAGTAGAACCGACTCTTGCGATTACCTTAACAGTCAATTGGGTGCAGTTAAATTTAAGATATATCGTAGATTATAAAAAAAGACGATATACAAAACATTTGTGAATGATGAAATAGGCAAAAAAATAAGGGAAACGAATGGAAAAGTACAATTGGCTTCAACTACTTTTGAAATTGTAAAGATCCCAACATTGAATGTAAGCGATGAACAAAAAAATAAACCAAGTAATTAGATGCTTAATATGAGCAATTCCTTTCCTGTTTTAGAGTCTCGACGACTCCTTTTGCGACAAATTATTGATACAGACTTAGAAGCTATTTATAAAGGATTGTCCCATCCAGAGATTATCCAATATTATGGGGTGCAGTTTTCTAACTTAGAAGCAACAAAAGAGCAAATGAACTGGTATTCAAATTTAGAGAACACAAGAACAGGCATTTGGTGGGCTATTTGTTCCAAAAAAGAGAATCATTTTTTAGGAGCTGCTGGGCTTAATAATATAAAGGATACGAAAGCAGAAATAGGCTTTTGGTTGTATCCAGAGCATTGGAGGCAAGGAATTATGAAGGAAGCGGTTACATTAATTTTAGACTATGCATTTCATATGATGCGATTGGAAATCATAGAAGGATACGTCGAAACTGAAAATAGTATTTGTAAACAAGCCCTTCAAAAAATGGGTTTTCAACTACATGAAACGTTATTGGACTGCGAGATTAAAAATGGAAAAACAATTAGTTTGGGTGTTTTTTTAAAGGAATTTAACAAAGACTAATGCTGTTTTTAGCAAAAAAGTAAACATGGATAAGTTAAACTATATTTTTATATTACTTGTGTTGTTTGCTGAAATAATTGGTACTGTAGGAGGTTTCGGCTCTTCGGTTTTCTTTGTGCCTATTGGTAACTTTTATTTTGATTTTTACTCCGTTTTGGGGCTAACCGCAATTTTTCACTTATCAAGCAACCTAAGTAAAATCTTTCTATTTAAGAAAGGAATTAACAAAAGACTCTTACTAAATATTGGGATTCCTTCTGTCATTTTTGTAGTTGTTGGTGGGTTTTTAACGAAATATTTGAATAGTACTATTTTGGAAATTGTTTTGGCCATATTTCTAATTGGATTGAGTTTGGTTTTTCTTTTTAAAAAGGATTTAGTCATTCAATCAACGAATAAAAATGCCATTACTGGTGGAGTTCTTTCAGGTTTTTCTGCTGGTTTATTAGGAACAGGAGGAGCCATTAGAGGCTTAACCATGGCGGCTTTTAATTTAGAAAAAAGCGTTTTTATAGCAACCTCGGCTTTTATTGATTTGTTTGTAGACCTTTCTAGAAGTGTTGTTTATTATAAAAATGGATACATCCACAAACATGATTTAATCTATGTTCCTTTTTTATTTATCATAGCAATCGTAGGAACCTATATTGGAAAACGAATATTAAAGCATATTCCTCAAAATAAATTTAAAAGAATTTCACTTTTTTTAATTTTATTCATTGGAGTAGCCACCCTTGCCAATATTTTTATTCAAAGAGTTCAATAGGTTGGAAATGTTATAATCGAAAAAAAAGAAGAGTTATGTTAGAAATAATTTCGAGATGGACCCTAATACTATTTGGATGTTTTATTCTATTAGCTGGTTGTGTTATGCTACTCAGTCCAACAAAGGCAAGAATAATTTTAAGAAAGGCTGGTAGTACAAACTTCATCAACTATGCAGAGATTAGTTTAAGGATGATTCCAGCAGTAGCTATGATTTTATATGCAGATGTGTCTAAAAATGCCTTTTTTTTACATTATTTAGGCTGGATAATGTTTATTACTTCAGTCATACTTTTTGCGGTTCCGAGAAAAGTGCATCATAAATTCTCCCTTAAAAGCGCAGAAATTCTACTGCCTATATATTTCCGTTTCATAGCTCCCTTGGCTTTTGGATTGGGAGTTTACATTATTTATTTAGTCTTTTAATGAGTTGCATTAATTTTATAAACCTTTCACTAATACTGTTAAGTTTGTTTATTGATAAAAAAACACGAACTTATACCAAATTATAATTATACTTCAGATGAAAATACTACTTACAGGAG
>CBFHUV010000049.1:12637-14356 GCA_965659055.1 Polaribacter sp. | reverse complement strand
GTGCAAATATAATACACTTTTTGCTTTTCGCAATTATTTTTTATTTTTTTATTTATAAAACTTCAGCCACCACAAAAGTACTTCCTCCTATATAAATAAAATCTTCACGATTCGCTGTAGACAATGCTTTTTCATAGGCCTGATGCACAGAATCGTACACCTCTCCTTTAAGCAAATATTTGGCAGCTTCTTCCTGCAATGTTTCAGCAGGCATGCCCCTTGGAATGTTTGGCTTACAGAAATAGTACCTTGCTGCTTTTGGCATTAAGGGCAATACCTCGTCTAGTTTCTTATCCGAAACTACGCCAAAAACTATGTGTAAATTTTCATATTTTTCAGTAGCCAATTGCTTCATGGTAATTTGAAGACCATCTTTATTATGTCCTGTATCACAAACAACCTTAGGGGTTTCTTGTAGAATCTGCCATCGACCCATCAACTTTGTGTTTTCTACAACCTTTGCCAATCCTTGGACAATATCAGTATCACTAATAACAAATCCATGTAACAGCTGAAGTGCCTTAACCGCTGCCTTGGTGTTTTTTTGCTGGTACATTCCCAACAAATCCGTACTATAAGATTCCTGGTTATCTGAGGCAAAACAAATTGGAGCTTCCATAAGTTTTGCTTTTTCTATAAAAACAGCTTCAACCTCTGGCTGGTGTTCTCCAATTACTACAGGAATTTTAGACTTTATAATCCCTGCTTTTTCAAAAGCGATTTCCGGCAAGGTTTCCCCTAAAAATTGAGTATGATCCAATCCTATGTTTGTAATGACTGAAACTTCTGGTGTGATAATGTTGGTAGAATCTAGTCGTCCTCCCAAACCTACCTCAATAACAGCGATATCCACAGCTTCTTTTGCAAAAAAATCAAAAGCCAAACCCACTGTCATCTCAAAAAAAGATAAGCCTTGCTTTTCCAAAAAATCCTTATTCTTTTCTATAAATAAAAGCACCTCGTCTTCGGAAATCTCAATTCCATTAATTTTAATGCGCTCAGTAAAACTTTTTAAATGCGGTGAGGTGTACAAACCTACCTTATATCCCGACTCCTGTAAAACTGAGGCAATCATATGACTCGTTGATCCTTTTCCGTTGGTACCACCAACATGGATGCTTTTAAACTGACGCTCAGGAAAACCCAATTCTTTAGACAAGGCAATAGTATTGCTTAAATCTTTTTTAAAGGCAATTGCCCCTTGACGCTGATACATGGGCAATTGAGCAAACATCCAATCCAAGGCTTCTTGATAGGTCATTTGTTTCATATATTTTTAATAAAAAAGTGAGGTGTAAGAATTGATTAAAATAACCATGGATGAATAACTATTCTGCCAATGAAAACTTGTAGATAATGGTTCCGAACTGTTTAATCGGTGCATTTTTATCTGCATTCCAGGTGGTTTTTAAGGCTGCTTCTTTAGCAGGGTTCATTAAACACGGCTCTGTATTGGTGGTTCCCATTGCTCCTGGACTCGCTTTTATGACCTTACCATCTCTATCGACCTCAATACTCACTACCACAATCCCTTCTTCATTGCACTCTGGTTTTTCTGTAGGCTTTGACTGGACTTTTCTACCAGATAAATTATAATTACTATCGCCTCCATCACCATTATTCCCATAATACTTGCTGGATTTTGGATCGCCTTTTAGATCTCCTTTAACTCCAGAACTATTGGCATCACCTTCATTTTTTGGCTTTCCGTCATTCGAA
>CBFHUV010000049.1:0-12627 GCA_965659055.1 Polaribacter sp. | reverse complement strand
AGATTGTTCAAGGCATCTTGAGTTTCTTTCGATGGTTTTGGTTTTTCTACTTCTTTTACTTTTTCAATAACAGTGGTCTCCTTCCTGTCATGAGTAACCAACTTATCCGTGGCAGTTTCCTTTGGAGTTTCTACTTCCTTCGGAATTTCCTTTTGTTTTTGTACAGGCTGTTTTTGTACAGGGATATTTTTTGAATTCTCCACCGGATCTCCGCTCCCTGTATTGGCATCACCAAAATTAATGGCCAAACCATATTCTTGGGGTGGATCTAAATACTGCAAACCATAATTAAAGACAGCAAACAAAATCAACACCAGTAAAATACTTGTGATGAATGCTGATTTACGCTCGTGTTTTGTCTTTAAAAAATTCATTTTAGTTGGCTTTAACAGCTAAGATCATCTTCAGCTTGTTTCTATTGGCGATATCAATGATTTTCATCACATTTTTATACGGAACATCCTTATCACCTCTAATAACAACAGTCTTTGCTTTATCTCCTCCTACCTGCTTTAACAGTTCAGTTTCTAAGTTGCCCTCGCTTACTTCGGTTTTGTCTATATAATACAAGGACTTATTGGTAATGGTGACTGCCACAGATTTTTTATTTTCGGTGGTACCTCCAGCTTTAGGCAATAATACATCTATAGCACTTACCGTAACCAAGGTAGATGTCAGCATAAAAAAGATCAACAATAAAAATACGATGTCCGTCATGGACGACATATTAAAATTGGGATTTACTTTATTTCTTCCTCTTAAATTCATAATATCGTTTCAAAGATTGAAAAAAATCTTTTATTCTTTAGACTTGTGACTTTAGACTTTAGACTTTAGACTAACCTATGCAGGATCATTTAACAAATCCAAAAACTCAACCGATTTGGCTTCCATTTTATACACCACCTTATCTGTTCTTACCACCAAGTGGTTATAAGTGACATAAGCAATAATACCTACAATTAAACCTGCGACCGTAGTCGTCATGGCTGTATACAGACCATCTGATAACAATTTAATATCTATTTGTCCTCCAGAGTTGGCTATTTCATGTATGGCAACAATCATACCAATTACCGTCCCTAAAAACCCAATCATTGGGGCTGCTCCTGCAATAGTAGCTAATACACTAACGTTTGTTTCTAATTTATATACCTCTAATTTACCTGAGTTTTCGATGGCTTTATTAATATCATCCAAAGGTTTCCCAATTCTAGAAATCCCTTTTCCGATTAATCTAGAGGTTGGTGTGTCTGTATTCCTGCATAGCTCAGTGGCTGCATCTAGTTTTCCATCTGTTACAAAATCTTTAATCTGATTCATAAAGTTTTCATCGACTTGCGAAGCTGCTTTGATGGCGAAAAAGCGTTCAAAATAAATATACAAGGCGATTGCCAGTAGCACAAAAAGCAAGGCGATAATAATCAGACCTCCTGTACCACTCTCCATGATCAATTTGTAAATAGACAACGTTTTTTCGTCTGAAACTGCTTTTATTCCGTCTAAGTTTTCTTGTATAAATAATATCATTTTTTATGAAGTATAAGTTTCTGTAAATGTAGCACTTTTAGTTTCTAAAAATTTGTTAAAAAAAAGCCCGAGAAATTTCTCGGGCTTCTATGTTTAAAATTGTCTCACGATCATAAATGCGAAGGAGCCCACTAAAAAGCCGACCATCGCCAACCAAGATATTTTTTTCAAATACCAAAAGAAATCTATTTTTTCCATTCCCATTGCAACAACTCCAGCAGCTGATCCAATAATCAACATACTTCCTCCTGTCCCCGCAGAAAAGGCAATAAAATGCCATAATTCATTATCCATTGGCTCAGAGAACATCCCTAAACTAGCTGCCACTAAAGGCACGTTGTCAATGATTGCAGACCCAACACCTAGCAACATAACCACTAAGTCAGAAACCCCTTCATGATGCAATTCGGTTCCCATCATCGGTATGGTTTCTTTCAACGTTGAAGCAAAATTAAAGAGAATACCCAACGATTCTAAGGCCGCTACCGACATTAAAATCCCTAGGAAAAACAGGATACTTGGCATCTCAATTTTAGAAAGCGAATGGTGTACAGGGCTATGATGCGCATGATTATCTGATTCATCACTATTAAAATTGGTTAATGAAAACTTCGTTCTGCTGTAAATTTCTGCAAAGGTAGCAACTACTGCTAATGAAAGCATCATACCAACATACGGTGGCAAATGTGTTACTGTTTTAAAAATAGGCACAAAAACAATCGCTCCTAAACCCAAATACAACATAATAGCACTGTACTTGCTTTTTGGTTTCTCATCTTCTACAGAATCATCTGTTTCTATATTCCCTTTAAAAGCAGGCAAGAAACTAGCGATAAAAGAAGGAACTACCATACACAACAAAGAAGGCAACAATAAGTACTCTATCAATTTAGCAGCACTTACTTTTTTACCAATCCAAAGCATGGTTGTGGTAACATCTCCAATTGGAGACCAAGCACCTCCTGCGTTGGCAGCAATAATAATTAAACCTGCAAACCAAATTCGATCATCTCTTTTATGAATAATCTTTTGTAAAATAGAAATTAAAACGATTGTCGCTGTTAAATTATCAATAATAGCAGATAATACAAAGGCCAAAAATGAAAATATCCATAAGATTCTTTTCTTGCTTTTTGTCTTTACATAGCCCTTAATAGTCGAGAATCCATCAAAATAATCGATAATCTCAACAATCGTCATCGCTCCCAATAGGAACACCAAAATTTCAGCAGTCTTTCCTAAATGATGCAATAAGGTTTCCTCTAATAAATGCACCTTTTCATCATGCATCATGGCATTATAACCTTCTACCAATGCATGTTGAGCAGAATCAAACCAACTGCTAAAATGATCTACATTTAAAGCCAATAAGGCCCAACTCACCGCCATCATTGCAAGGGCAGGTATTAACTTATCTATTTTAAGATTGTGTTCTAAAGTAATGGCTAGGTAACCTACAACAAACACTAAAATGATTATCGACTCCATACTACTATTTATATTAAATTAATTCTTTTAAAGCTATTTCAAAAGCCGTTTCGCTAATTCTTGTTTTTGAAGCACTTCTTGCATACGTTTTTCGAAGTGCTTTTTTTATGATATTTGAAGTATCTTCAAAAATAGCTTCATCCGTCATTTCTACGCGTCGTTCCATAAAATATGCAAACACTCTTGCCATTCCACAGTTCGAAATAAAATCAGGTATCAAACTTACTTTTTTATCGGTATCTTCCATAATAGATCCAAAGAAAATTTCTTTATCTGCAAATGGCACATTTGCACCACAAGAAATAACTTCCAATCCAGAAGCGATCATCGCATTTATTTGATCTTGCTGAACCAATCTAGAAGCTGCACAAGGTGCAAAAATCTCACAGTTCAATTTCCAAATATCACTATTTATTTGATCAAAAGGAATCATGTTTTTCGCAACCAAGGTATTTCCGTTTTTATTCAAAAAGAAGCTTCTAATTTCTTCAAAAGAAAAACCTTCTTCATTGATAACTCCTCCATCTCTATCAATAATACCTACAACCTTTGCTCCCATTTCAGCCAAATAATAGGCTGCCGCAGAACCTACGTTTCCAAAACCTTGAACCACTGCTTTTTTTCCAACAACAGTACCTCCATAAATATCATAATAATGACGAACAGCTTCTGCAACGCCATAACCTGTGATCATGTCTGCTACCGTATACTTTCTTAATACATCAGGTGAAAAGTTACTGTTTTCAAGCACTTTAATAACTCCCTGACGCAATTGTCCTATTCGGTTAATCTTATCGGCTTCTGTTGGCTTAAAGTGTCCATTAAACACGCCTTCTTGCGGATGCCAAACACCACAGTCTTCTGTCATTGGAATTACCTCGTGAATTTCATCGACATTTAAATCACCACCTGTTCCGTAATAGTTTTTGAGCAACGGAGATACCGCTTTGTACCAACGCTCTAAAACTCCTTTTTTACGAGGATCTTGTGGATCAAAATTAATTCCAGATTTTGCCCCACCAATAGCAGGTCCAGAAACCGTAAACTTTACCTCCATGGTTTTTGCCAAGGACATTACTTCATACATATCCAAGCCCTTGCGCATTCTTGTTCCTCCACCAGCAGCACCCCCTCTTAATGAGTTGATCACGGTCCAGCCTTCTGCTTCGGTCTCAGGATCTTTCCAATTGAATACTATTTCTGGCTTTTTATTTTCGTAAATCTTAAGTAAATCTTTCATGATAAATATTATAATCTTATTAGTTTTCTTTCTGTTTCATCGAATTTTCCTAGAAAAAAGCTAAAGTTGTTTCATCGCTAATAAAATTATAATTTATGTATTTAGAAGTTTTGATTGAGTATCAAACACAAACTTACTGCAAAAAAATGATTGTCCCAACAAAATAAGCTGACTTTTAAGTTAAATTTAAGGCAAAAAAACAACGCCAGAACTGTGATCTTTTGGAGCTCCGGTTACACTTTTAAGGCAATTTACTTGATTATCAATGCGTAACAAACCTAAAAAAGCAAAAACCAAGGCCTCCTTAAAATTTATCAAGCCATCATCTACTTCAGCAATTGATATGGAAACCTGCTGTTTAAGCTCCGAAATTAGATAGGAATTATAGGCGCCTCCACCGGTAATTAAAACCGTATTTTTACCCATCAGGGCCCTAGACAGTTGAAAGGCACTCTGTTTTGTGAAGGTGTTCAATATACTAGAAACCTCTAAATTCATTGCGTCGATCAAAGGAAAAATATGCTCCTGAACCCACTCCAGGCCCAATGACTTTGGATAGCCTTGATGGTAATACTCCAAACTATTCAGGACATCAAATAAGTCTTGATTAAACGCACCTTGAGCTGCAATTTTTCCACCCTCATCAAAAGGAAGACCCAGTTTATTGGTATAATGATTCAAAACAATGTTTACAGGACACACGTCAAAAGCAATTCGGTGATCTCCTTGTTGATACGATATATTCGCAAAACCTCCTAAATTCACACAGGCATCAAAAGAACCAAATAACAAAGCATCGCCAATAGGTACCAAAGGTGCTCCTTGCCCCCCTAACTGAACATCTTGCGTTCTAAAATCACAAACCACCTTGCATTGGGTTTTGCTTGCGATCACCTGACCATTTCCAACTTGTAATGTGATCCCCTTGTGAGGTTCATGCAATACCGTATGTCCATGAGAAGCAATAAAATCAATTTTTAGGATATGATACTTTGCAATAAAAGCATTGAGTAGATCCCCTAGCAAAGAACCATAAGACAAATCTAATTCAGCCAGTTCTTCTTTGGAGAACCCAATAGCAATTTGCAATCGTTCTTTCCATACATCGGAGTATGCGATCGTTTCTGAAAAAAGAATTTCAAAGTATGAAGGAACCGCTTTTTCAAAGCGCACATACACAAGATCCACACCATCCAAAGAGGTTCCAGACATCAATCCTATTGCATGGCAAAAAGTTCTTTCCATATCGGTAAAAATAAAAAAAGTTTATTGATAATTTGCTACGAAAAAAGTATCTTTGGGCACATTTTTTACGAATATAACAATAAACTATCATGGATTTTAGTCTAACAGAAGAACATATAATGATTAGAGACGCTGCACGTGATTTTGCTCAAACTGAGTTATTGCCTGGAGTTATCGAAAGAGATGAAGCACAACACTTCCCGCAAGAGTTGGTGAAAAAAATGGGAGATCTTGGTTTTTTAGGAATTATGGTGGATCCAAAATATGGAGGAAGCGGTATGGATGCCATTTCGTATGTTTTGATCATGGAAGAACTTTCTAAGATAGATGCATCAGCATCAGTTATTGTATCAGTAAATAACTCATTGGTATGTTATGGTTTAGAGGCTTATGCCAGTGAAGTACAAAAACAAAAATACCTAACCAAACTAGCAACTGGTGAATTTGTCGGTGCATTTTGTTTGTCAGAACCAGAAGCAGGATCTGATGCTACATCTCAAAAAACAACTGCAATTGACATGGGTGATCACTACCTATTAAACGGAACCAAAAACTGGATTACCAGTGGTGGTAGAGCAGATGTATATTTGGTGATTGCACAAACAGACAGAGAAAAAGGACATCACGGAATCAACGCTTTTATCTTAGAAAAAGGCATGGAAGGATTTCACGTTGGACCTAAAGAAAATAAATTAGGAATCAGAGGTTCAGATACCCATACACTGCAATTTAACGATGTTAAAGTGCCAAAAGAAAACAGAATTGGTGCAGATGGATTTGGTTTTAAATTCGCAATGAAAACACTATCAGGAGGAAGAATTGGAATCGCTGCACAGGCCTTAGGCATTGCTGCAGGAGCTTATGAATTGTCCTTAAAATATTCAAAAGAGCGCAAGGCTTTTGGTACAGAAATTTGCAACCACCAAGCCATCGCTTTTAAATTGGCAGACATGTACACAGACATCACTGCTGCACGTCATTTGGTAATGCAAGCAGCCTGGGACAAGGACCAAGGAAACAACTATGATGTGTCTGGCGCTATGGCCAAATTATACGCATCAAAAGTTGCCATGGAACACACTGTAGAAGCAGTTCAAATCCACGGAGGAAATGGATTTGTAAAAGAGTACCATGTAGAGCGATTAATGAGGGACGCAAAAATTACTCAGATATATGAAGGCACCTCAGAAATTCAGAAAATAGTAATTTCTAGAAGCCTTATTAAAGGATAAAAAAACGGAATAAAATAGAAAGTCCATCTCAAAAAGATGGGCTTTTTTTTGGGCGCAACCCAAAGGGTCGGGCTATTCGCATTAGTTGCCTGCACAACCAGCCAAGCTAATTTGCTGCTATCCCTTGCGCAATGCTAACTAAGATCAAAACTAAGATCATACAACTGCAAACCAGAAGCTGGAGCGATCGTTGGTAAATACAAGCGATCATTATCTTCTCTTAAGGACCCTTCGATAAAAGCAAGATCTATATTTCCTCTACCCAATTCAAACAGCACGCCCATCATCAATCGAATTTGATAACGCAAAAAACCCTTCCCCCGTACCTTTAAAACATAAGTTTTTTCTGGAAAAAAATTCGCCTCTAAAACAGTATTCTCCACAATTTCACACAGGTCAATGGTTCGTTTAAAAATTGTTTTTTCAGAAGGTTTGGTGCAATATTTATGAAAATAATGCTCACCCTCAAACAATTTAGCTCCATGTATCATTACATCAATATCCAAGGTTTCTGGCAAGCCAACTAAAAAAGGAGCCGCAAACGGATGTGTTTTGCCTCCAAACGAAAAATAATAATGATACTCTTTTAGCTTTGAAGCCTGAATAATATTAAAAGAAGTCGGCGTTTTTACCACCTTTAATGCCCCAAAATCAGCTGGGGCATTGTAATTAAAACGCTCTAAAAAGCTAGCTTCATCTAAAGGCTTTTTTACAAACAATTGAATTGCAAATTTTGAGGCAGAAACTTTGGCATCTGTTCTACCCACACCAATAGACTTATATACCTGATCTGCATCAAAAACAAAATCGAGGGTTTTATCAATCATTTCATGCAGGGTTTTTGCATTTGTTTGCTTTTGCCAACCATGAAATCGAAAGCCCAAAAACTGCAAAGTGATCAAATAACTATAGTCATACTTCATAGCCACAAAATTACAATAAATAAAAAAATGAGCTTCAGTGCATTTTTATGAATTTCTTAAAAATGGTAGCCCTTTTTTAATAGCTAACTATTTTTACACATCATATTTAAAATAAATACAATATTTTACATATATACCCCTTATTTTTTGACAAATAATATTGAAACTATATCGTTTTCGGTAATTACCCCCTATTTTTATATCAATTTTAATTGATACATTTATTTTTTAAACTGGTTAATCACATGAAAAAAATAGAAACCATTATTCGAAAATCAAAATTCAAGGCAGTGAAAGATGCTTTGCATGAAGTCGGTGTAAACTTCTTTTCTTACTGGGATGTTACCGGTTTAGGAAATGAAAAAGAAGGACATGTATACAGAGGTGTTAGTTATAGCACCAGCGATATTCAAAGAAGGTATTTATCAATTGTGGTCAATGATGATTTTGAAGAAGTAACCATTCAAGCCATATTAAAATCGGCAGCTACCGGAGAAGTAGGCGATGGAAAAATCTTTGTTTCAGAAATCAAAGAAAGCTATAGAATACGCACAGGAGAAAAAGGAAACGACACCTTAAACTAATAACTCGTTAAAAATGGAATTATTGACTATCAACAATGTATGGATGATGCTGTGTACCGCCTTGGTCTTCTTTATGCACCTTGGTTTTGCCTTATTAGAAATAGGACTCACTCGACAAAAAAACACCCTCAATATCTTATTTAAAAATATCTTTATCATCACCTCTGGTTTATTACTATACTACTTGGTTGGCTTTCAATTAATGTATCCAGGCTTTACAGAAGACGCTACCGGAGTTTTTGGTTTTGGTGGCTTTGGAATTGAAGCCCCACTAAATCCAAAAGGAGCCTTGGACCTTGGCTACAATCAAGGATATACCTATTGGGCAGACTTCCTGTTTCAAGGAATGTTTGCCGCTACTGCCGCCACGATAGTTTCCGGAGCCGTTGCCGAAAGAATGAAGCTTGGATCTTTTATGATCTTTGCCATCCTGTATGTGGGCCTGATCTATCCTATTGCAGGATCTTGGAAATGGGGCGGCGGTTTTTTGCAAAGCCTCGAAACGCCTTTTTACGATTTTGCCGGCTCTACTTTGGTACACTCAGTTGGAGGCTGGGCTGCCCTAGTAGCAGTATGGCTTTTAAAACCGCGTATCGGAAAATTCAAAGACGGAAAATTACAGGCAATCCCAGGACACAATATCCCATTAGCTACAGCAGGTGTATTAATCTTATGGTTGGGTTGGTTCGGATTTAATGGAGGTTCGGTGCTTTCTGCAGAACCTGGAGCCACCTCTTTAGTATTGGTTACTACCTGTTTAGCAGCTGCAGCAGGTGGTCTTGTTTCCTTTTTAATATCTACCCTGCTTTATAAAAATTATGACCTAACCATGTTTCTAAATGGAATTCTTGGAGGTTTGGTGGCAATCACCGCAGGGGCAGACCAAATGGCACCAAAAGAAGCCATACTCGTTGGTGCTATTGCAGGTGCTCTTATTGTTTTTGCGGTTGCTTTAATCGACGCCTTAAAACTAGATGATCCAGTTGGCGCTATTGCGGTGCATTTGGGATGCGGAATCTGGGGAACCTTAGCTGTAGGGATCTTTGGAAACCTAGCTAGTTGGAATCAATTTTCTACTCAATTACTCGGAATCGCTGTCTATGCAGCTTTCTGCAGCTTTGCAGCTTTCATCATTATTTATGGTTTAAAAATTACGCTTGGAATTCGTGTAAGTGAGAAGGAAGAATTAGAAGGTTTAGATAGCCATGAGCACGGAATGGATGCCTATCCAGATTTTAGATTGAACGAGCATTAATGAAGCCTTGGAAAAGGATTTCGTTAAAACTCTGCTTTTCATGTAGGTATATCGATTTCCTTTTATAACTTTAAGTATTTAAAACTCACCCCATGTCTAAACTACCAAAGCTTGCCAGATTTGAAGAAAATGTTGCTTCAAAGTACCAAATATACAACAGTGTATTTATGACGCTTCCTTTTGATAGTATCACCAAAACAGGGGTGCTTTTGCCTTTGTTTCATGAAACCTGTTCAAAGGGCTTTGCCAATGGAGAGAATCCAACCACCATCGTACAAACATTTTTTAAAAAATACCAAGCCAGAAGAACCGAAGAAAGTCAGATCAATTTATTGTTTCGTTTTATACAATATATAGAAAGACAAGTGGTGCTTTTTGATGCCATAGAAGATGCGGCGTTCCCCATCATTAATAATATGGATGGTATCGGAACCCTTCGAAGCTTAAAAGAATCGGCTGCATCCCATCATAAATTAGAGGCCCTAAAAAAATACTTAGAAGAATTTAAAGTTCGAATTGTTTTAACCGCCCATCCAACACAGTTTTATCCTGGTGCCGTTTTAGGAATCATTACCGACCTTACAGAAGCCATTAAAGAAAATGACTTAAACCGAATAAAAGATTTACTCGCTCAATTAGGGAAAACGCCTTTTTTTAAGCATAGCAAACCAACCCCTTATGATGAGGCCATTAGTTTAATTTGGTATTTAGAAAATGTGTTTTACAGCTCTTTCGGTAGCATCTTTGACTATATTCAGCAAAATATATTTGACGATAAAACCATCCACAATAATATCATTAATATTGGTTTTTGGCCAGGAGGAGATAGAGATGGGAATCCGTTTGTAACACCAGATACAACTTTGAAAGTGGCCAAAAGACTTAAAGCAACCATTCTAAAAAACTACCACAAAGACCTGCGTTCATTAAAAAGAAAACTCACCTTTAAAGGGGTAGAAGAACGAATCAATCATTTAGAAGTATTGGTATACAACGCTATAGAAAACAGCAGTGAAGACAGTATTTCCTTAGACTTTTTAAAGGAAGAATTGCTAGCAATTAAACAAATACTGGTTAAAGAACACCAATCACTTTATGTGGCTGACTTAAAAAGTCTTATCAATAAAATTCATTTGTTTGGTTTTCATTTTGCGAGTCTAGACATACGTCAAGATAGTCGCGTGCATGAGCAAATATTCAACACCATTGTTCATTATCTTATTGAAACCAAAAGCCCCTACTTTACAAAAGCATACTTAGAACTTTCACAGACAGCACAGGTTGATTATTTGTCTAAAATTTCAGGGAGTATATCTATCGATGCTATCGAAGATGAAACCAAGGCTTTGGAAACCATGCAAATCATCAAAGAAATACAAACAAGTAATGGCGAAATGGCTGCTAATAGATACATCATTAGCAACAACCAAACAGCCTTGAATGTGATGCAACTTTTTGCCATGTTAAAATTAGTTGCCTTTCATGACCACCTAACCGTAGATATCGTTCCTCTTTTTGAAACCATACCTGATTTGGAAAATGCACAAAGCGTAATGCAAGAATTGTATTCCAATAAAAATTACAGAAAGTATCTTAAAACTAGAGGAAATAGACAAACCATTATGCTCGGTTTTTCTGATGGAACAAAAGATGGTGGTTACTTTATGGCCAACTGGGCCATCTTTAAAGCGAAAGAACAATTAACACGTATTTCTAGAGAACATGGTATTACAGCCATATTTTTTGATGGAAGAGGCGGTCCTCCAGCTCGTGGTGGTGGAAAAACACATCAGTTTTATGCATCCTTAGGTTCGGGAATCGAAGACAAAGAAGTTCAACTTACCATTCAAGGACAAACCATTAGTTCAAACTTTGGTACTCTAGATTCATCACAATACAATTTAGAACAATTAATCAGCTCGGGTGTTTCTAATACCTTAAATGAAAAGAATAATAATATTTCAGCAGCAAATCACGAAGTATTAAATCAATTGGCACAATTAAGCTATAAGGCTTATGTAGATTTTAAAAATGATCCAATGTTCTTGCCTTATTTAGAAAGGATGAGCACCTTAAAATACTATGCAAAAACCAATATAGGAAGCAGACCTTCTAAAAGAGGGAAATCAGATAAATTGGTATTTAGTGATCTTAGAGCCATCCCTTTTGTGGGTTCTTGGAGCCAATTAAAACAGAACGTGCCTGGATTTTTCGGAGTGGGAACTGCTCTAAAATACTATGAAGACCGAGCAGCCTTTGAAAAAGTAATTCAATTGTATCAAGAGTCTAGTTTTTTCAAAACCTTGATAGAAAACAGCATGATGTCTTTGTCTAAGTCTTTCTTTGCACTCACACAATATATGTCTGAAGATCCAGAATTTGGTGACTTTTGGAATCGTATTCACGATGAGTTCGAAAACACCAAAAGACTGTTGTTAAAATTAACCGGCTATACTCAGCTCATGGAAAATGAGCCTTCAGGAAAAGCCTCTATAGATTTAAGAGAATCTATTGTTTTGCCTCTTTTAACCATTCAACAGTTTGCTTTAAAAAAGATTCAAGAATTAGAAAAATCACCAGACGAGCATTCGGAGCAAATTGCACTATTTGAAAAAATGGTTACCCGATCCCTGTTTGGTAATATCAATGCAAGCAGAAATTCAGCTTAGTAAGTAAATCAATTTCCAATTTCGTGGCTTTTACGAGCCAATTTTCCTAAAAAAAGGCATAAAAAAATCCTCAATCTAATACAAGATTGAGGATTTAAAGAAAGGCGACGACCTACTCTCCCACCTAGTGGCAGTACCATCGGCGCAAATGGGCTTAACTTCTCTGTTCGGGAAGGGAAGAGGTGAGCCCCATCGCTATAATCACCTTAAGTCTTTCCCCTCTGTATCTCCCCAAAGGGGAGAACTCTTACCTAATCCTTCCCCTTCGGGGAGGCTAGGTGGGGATAATAAGTTAACATATTGGTCTAATAATATCGTGTAATCGTCAAGTAACTGAACAAGTTCAGTATAAAAAGAGTGTTGCCCCGACCCGAAGATCGGGGACTGTACATAAGCTTATGGGTTATTAGTACTACTCGGCTATGACATTACTGCCTTTACACCTATAGCCTATCAACGTT
>CBFHUV010000048.1:0-14520 GCA_965659055.1 Polaribacter sp. | reverse complement strand
GAAAAAGTCTGTAGAATCAGGTTTTATGGATGCGGATATTTTTGCTGATTTTGAAGTGGGCAATATGTCTGAAGAAAATTATGACACCATTGATTTGCATAAAAACATTGTAGACCAAATTGTTTTGGTTTCTGATTCGGGCAAACCAATGAAGCGCGAAAGTGATTTAATTGATGTTTGGTTTGACTCTGGCTCTATGCCTTATGCACAATGGCATTACCCTTTTGAAAATAAAGAATTGATAGACGATCACAAGTTTTTCCCTGCCGATTTTATCGCAGAAGGAGTAGATCAAACACGTGGTTGGTTTTATACCTTGCATGCAATAGGTACGATGGTATTTGATTCTGTGGCCTATAAAAATGTGGTTTCTAACGGATTAGTCTTGGATAAGAACGGTCACAAAATGTCTAAACGTTTAGGCAATGCTACAGACCCATTCGAAACCTTAAAAACATATGGTGCCGATGCTACACGTTGGTATATGATTAGTAATGCCAACCCTTGGGACAACCTTAAATTTGATGTTGATGGAATTGCAGAGGTTTCTAGAAAGTTTTTTGGAACCTTGTACAATACCTATTCATTTTTTACCCTGTATGCCAATATTGATCAGTTTAACTATGAAGAGGCAGATGTTCCTTTAAAAGATCGACCAGAAATTGATCGTTGGATTTTATCAGAATTACATTCATTAATCGCTCGAGTAGATGCTTTTTACGCAGACTATGAGCCTACAAAGGCCACCAGAGCCATATCAGATTTCGTGCAAGAATTGCTCTCTAACTGGTATGTGCGTTTAAGCAGAAGGCGTTTTTGGAAAGGTGATTATGAATTAGATAAAATATCAGCTTATCAAACCTTGTACACTTGTATGTTAACTGTGGCAAAATTATCGGCTCCAGTGGCACCATTCTTTATGGATCGTTTGTATAAAGATTTAACAAAGGTTACTGGTAAAGAGTATTTTGAAAGCGTGCATTTAGCAGATTTTCCAGTTTATGATGCGTCTTTTGTAGATGCTTCTTTGGAAAGAAAGATGGAAAATGCACAGACCATTTCTTCTTTGGTATTGTCTTTAAGAGCAAAAGAAAAAATAAAAGTGCGTCAACCTTTGCAAAAAATCATGATTCCAGTTTTGGATGCTATTCAAAAAGAAGAAATTTTAGCAGTTTCTGATTTGATTAAACATGAGGTAAACGTAAAAGAAATAGAGTTGTTGGATGATGCTTCAGGTATTTTAGTGAAGCAGATAAAGCCTAATTTTAAGACCTTAGGGCCAAAGTTTGGTAAGGACATGGGGGTAATTTCTAAAGCGGTGAATGCATTTACACAAGAAGACATCTTTAAAATTGAAAAAGATGGAAATTTGATGATACAAATTGCTGGAAAAAGTATAAATTTGGAAGCATCAGATGTTGAAATTTCTTCGAAGGACATAGAAGGATGGTTGGTAGCAAATTCCGCTGGACTTACAGTTGCCTTGGATGTTCATATCTCAGAAGAATTGAAGAAAGAAGGAATTACTAGAGAGTTAGTGAATAGAGTTCAGAATTTACGAAAAGACTCAGGTCTTGAAGTTACTGATAAAATAAAATTGACCGTTTTAAGATTTGGAAATCTTGAAGCCGCAGTTGAAGAAAACAGAAACTATATCATGAGCGAAACACTAACTAACGAATTGGTTTTTGTATCGGAATTAGAGCAGGGTACCGATATTGAGTTTGACGAAATAAAAAGTAAAATTATAATCAAAAAAATGTAAGCAAATGATAGAGAATAAAATTAGATACTCGGATTCAGACTTACAAGAGTTCAAAGATATTATCTTAAAGAAAATGGCTAGAGCAGAAGAAGATCTTGCCCTCTTGGAAAGTTCGTATAAAAATGGAGCAAACAATGATACTGACGACACTTCTCCAACCTTTAAATCGTTTGAAGAAGGTTCTGATACTATGAGTAAAGAGGCGAATGTTCAGTTGGCGATTCGTCAAGAAAAGTTTATCCGTGATTTAAAAAATGCCTTATTGCGCATTGAAAATAAAACCTATGGCGTTTGCAGAGTTACAGGAAAATTAATTCAAAAGGAACGTTTAAAATTGGTCCCTCATGCCACTTTGAGCATCGAAGCCAAAAGAAAACAATAATTTAAAAAGCAGCGAATTTCGCTGCTTTTTTATGCAATATGTTTGGATTTTTTAATCTAAAAAACGCGCCTTTAATTCTGGCGTTGGCAAATAACAAGCGTCCTTTTTTCCATACCATTTGTACCTGTTTCTTGCAATATAATCATAGACAAGGTTTCTAAGGACTGCAGGAATGATTAAAAAAACAGTCAGCAAGTTGGTTGGAAAACCAAGTTTTGCAGCAATTTTTAGGGCAGCCGTAGATTTGTAATAGATTTTTTCTTCTGGGGTATATAAAATAATAGAATCCATTTTAGCCACATCTACTTTAAAATGCGCCAAGATAGATTTGCTGGTATCTCCTTGCAATGAGGTAAACACAAATTTATGTTTTGAATCTTTCTCTAGCACAAACTGAACAGAGCTGTTGCAAAGATTACAAACCCCGTCAAATAAGATTAATTGCGTGCCTTTTGGCAGTGTCGGAAGCATATAGTTGTTTATCTATTAAAAGGCACTTCATTAATCCAATGAAAGCCTCTATCTCTTTCAAAGGTAAAACTTTTCCTTTTCATAAGACCTAATAGTCACATTTTTTGGATGGTTAACCATTATCTATCTCCAATTTTTTTAAAACCGCTTCTTTTTTTAATATTTAGTATTGATTGAAACCTTTTTCTAAAAAAGAACCAATTAGTGTTTTTCTATGTGCTATCGTAATTCTGCTAAAAGATTTTTTTATTCGTAGCTAATGGCTGCTACAAAAACAATTAAGAATCCTAATAATATTCTTATTTTTGAAAAATAATTAGAAAGAACATGTCAAAAAGAAATATCGCCATACTCACTATATTTTTAGCCCTATTAATAGATCAAGCTTCTAAAATTTATATAAAAACTCATTTTGCCATTGGCGAAGAGGTCACTGTTTTTCCCAATTGGTTTATAATCCATTTTACAGAAAACAATGGGATGGCTTGGGGTTTTGAGTTTGGTGGTAAAGCAGGAAAATTATTTTTGACCATCTTTAGAATTTTGGCAGTTTTTGGAATATTGTACTGGTTAATTAGCAGTGTAAAAAAGCAAATGCATACGGCTGTAATCATCGCGATAGCATTGGTCTTGGCTGGTGCAGTGGGTAACATTATTGATTCTGTTTTTTACGGGGTTATTTTTGATGCTCCGGCCCATGGTGTTGCAACTTTATTTGCAGAAAACCCTTATGGCACTTTGCTGCATGGAAGGGTGGTAGACATGCTTTATTTTCCTATTTATGAAGGAGAAAGTTTTACTTTTTTTAATGCCATTTTTAATGGAGCAGATTCTTTTATAACTATTGGAGCAGTGCTCTTGTTTTTATACAACAAACAAGCATTTCCGAAGGAGACTAAAAATTAGACAATCCCAGAAAGGATATAAAATTACTAGTAAAAAAATGGTATTTTCGTAAGATGCCAACAGCCTTAGAAATTCAAGTTAAAACCCTGCCTGATTCTCCTGGAGTTTATCAGTACTATGATAAAGAAGGTAAAATCTTATATGTTGGTAAAGCAAAAAATTTAAAAAAACGAGTTGCTTCTTATTTTAACAAGCAGCAAGAAAATGGCAAAACCAAAGTATTAGTTAAGAAAATTGCCAGTATACAGCATATTGTGGTGAACACAGAGACTGATGCCTTGTTGTTGGAGAACAACCTAATAAAGAAATACCAGCCCAAATACAATGTAATGCTCAAGGACGATAAGACCTATCCTTGGATTTGTATTAAAAAAGAGCGCTTTCCTCGAATTTTTTTAACAAGAAATGTTATTAAAGATGGTTCGGAATATTATGGTCCTTATACCTCTGTAAGAACGGCAAAAGCCTTACTTGATTTAATTAAGGAGCTCTATACCTTGCGTACTTGTGCTTATGATTTAAGTAAGACTAATATAGAAAGTAAAAAATACAAGCTTTGTTTAGAATATCATTTGGGCAACTGCAAAGCCCCTTGTGAAAATTTGCAAACCGAAGAAAATTATCTCTTAGATATTGATGCGATTCGAAACATTATTAAAGGAAACTTCAAAGAGTCCTTAGAAAAATTTTCAGAATTAATGCAAGATTTTGCTGCTAGAATGGAGTTTGAAGAGGCGCATAAAATTAAGCAGAAAATAGATCAATTGGCCAATTATCAATCCAAATCAACAGTAGTAAATCCAAGCATAACCAATGTTGATGTGTTTTCGGTAGTTTCTGACGAGAGTTATGCCTATGTCAATTTTTTTAAGATTGTCAATGGGTCCATAATTCAATCTCATACTTCAGAAATAAAAAAGAAATTGGATGAGACCGATAAAGAACTTCTAGAACTAGCTATTATAGAAATTCGTCAACGTTTTCATTCACAATCCAAAGAAATCTATACGCCCTTTTTAGTAAATCTTGGAGATGATATAAAGGTTACAGTGCCTAAACTAGGCGATAAAAAAAGGATAGTAGAACTCTCCATTAGAAACGCGCGTTATTATAGACAAGATCGATTTAAGCAAATTAAAATTGTAGACCCAGACAGGCATGTGAATAGAATCATGGCTCAGATGCAAAAAGATTTGCGCCTTACAAAAGAGCCAAGACATATAGAGTGTTTTGACAATTCGAATATTCAAGGGACACATCCAGTGGCAGCTTGTGTGGTTTTTAAAGATGGGAAACCCAGCAAGAATGATTATAGGCATTACAATATAAAAACGGTAGATGGCCCCGATGACTTTGCCTCGATGGAGGAGGTTGTTTTTAGACGGTATAAGCGCTTATTAGCAGAGAATGAGCCATTGCCTCAACTCATCATAATTGATGGCGGAAAAGGGCAATTATCATCAGCCTTAAAAAGCTTATATTTATTGGGTTTGCGTGGTAAGATTGCCATTATCGGAATTGCAAAACGCTTAGAGGAGATTTATTATCCAGGAGATCCTATTCCACTCTATTTGGATAAAAAATCAGAGAGCTTAAAAATCATTCAGTTTCTGAGAAATGAGGCGCATCGATTTGGAATTACTTTTCATAGAAATAAACGAAGCAAAAGTGCGATTCAATCAGAATTGGAACAAATACCAACCATTGGTAACCGAACCATTACCCTTTTATTGCAAAAATTTAAATCAGCAAAAAGGGTTAAAAGCGCTACATTTGAAGAACTTAAAGCAGAAGTTGGAGCTGCAAGAGCTCAAAAAATTGTTGATTATTTTAAAGCAGCGACATCATGATAAAGCAATGTATCCTTTTTTTCTTTTTGGGAACCTTAATGGTTTTTGGGCAAGAAAAACAGCCTAAAGTTGGCTTGGTACTTAGCGGAGGAGGGGCAAAAGGCTTTGCTCATATAGGTGTTTTAAAAGAAATTGAAAAAGCTGGAATTCAGATAGATTATATTGGCGGTACCAGCATGGGTGCTATTATTGGGGGTTTGTATGCTGCCGGATACAGTGCGAGTCAAATTGAAAAAATTATTTTAGAGACTGATTTTTATACCTTACTTCAAGACAAAAACCCGAGAAGAACCAAAACCCTTTTTGAAAAGCAACATGGTGAAAAACACGCGGTGGTATTGCCAATAGTGAAAGGGAAAATAGGCTTGCCAAAAGGAGTTTCTAAAGGTCAAAATGTCCTAAATTTTCTAACGTATCTCTTATCTCCGGTAGATTCTATAACCGATTTTTCTAAATTACCCATTCCTTTTTTTTGTATCGGAACCGATGTAGAAACCGGAGAAGAAATAATTTTAAACAGCGGTTCTCTACCATTGGCTTTAAGAGCAAGTGGGTCCTTTCCAACCTTGTTAAACCCTGTAGAAATTAATGGTAAATTATTAATAGATGGCGGGGTTTCTAATAATTTTCCGGTTGATATACTTAAACAAACTGGTGTAGATATTATTATCGGTGTCGATGTTCAGGGTAAATTGTACAATAAGGAAGATATTGTTTCTGTATTAGATGTGCTCAATCAAATTACCAGTTATCAGATGTATAAAAAATCATCAGAATCTGCAAAGAAGGTTGATGTGTATGTAAAACCTGAAGTAACTGAATATACAGTGGTTTCCTTTGAAAACTCGAAGGAGATTTTAGAAAGAGGACAAACTGCTGCACTTAAACACTCCAAAACCTTTGACAGCATTGCTTCTTTGCAAAAAGTAAAGAGATTGGCCCCAGAAATTAATACGGAAATAGTCATATTTCATTTGGATAAAATTGAAATATTGGGCAACCAAAATTATACAAGGGCATTTATTTTAGGTGCGATGAAAATTTCTGAAGGTGATTCGATTACGGCGAAAGAAATTTCTGAAAAAATAAATTATTTGTCTTCGACCAATAATTTTCAACGAATTGATTTTGCCTTAGAAGGAAATGCCAAAGGTAAAAAGCTTATGCTTCAAGTGAAAGAGAGTAACGATAAATCGAATATTCGTTTAGGAGTTCATTATGATATGCTATATGAATCTGGAGTTTTATTAAATTATACACATAAAAACCTGCTCATTAAAAATGATGAATTGTCGCTTGATTTAATCGTTGGTGATACGCCGAGGTATACCTTGGATTATTTTGTTGATAATGGCTTTTATTATAGTTACGGGTTTAATTCGAGGTATAATAGTTTTAATTCTGAGGCAGGATCAAAAGTGCTAAATGTCGAGGCCATAGATATACAGTACACAGACTTTACCAATCGAATATACATGCAGTCAACCTTTGATAGAAAATTTGCAATTGGCGCTGGATTGGAGCACAAAATCATTAAATACAGTTCGAAGACTTTAGCAGCTTCTACCAACCAACCACTTGTATTTGATGATAGTCAATATTTTAATGTGATTTCTTATTTAAATTTAGACACCTATGACAATAAGGATTTTCCAACAAAAGGGGTTTATTTTAACGCAAAGTACACCTGGTATTTGTGGTCTACTGATTATGCTCAAGATTTTGTTCAATTTTCTCAGATTAAAGGAAAGGTTAGTTTTGCGAAAAGTTTTGGAGAAAAATTCACTTTTGAATACATTTCTGAGGCAGGTTTTACCCTAGGGGATGTAAGCTCAGAAAGTTTCGATTTTTCATTGGGGGGTTATAATCAAAATTTCATTAATAATTTTGTTCCTCTTTACGGGTATGAAATTAGTAGTCTTTCAGATCAGACTTTTTTAAAATCTACTTTTAATTTCAGATACAACCTAGTTAAAAATCACTATGTGAGTTTTTTAGCTAATTATGCGCGTGTTGCTGACAGTGTTTTTAAGAATGGGGATCTTTTTAAAGACACCAAATCTGGTTATGCGTTTGGCTATATTTTAAAAACTTTTATTGGTCCTATAGAGCTTAAATATTCATGGTCACCAGACACCAAAAATCACTTTTGGTACTTTAATTTGGGGTTTTGGTTTTAACCCAATGTTAATTTAATGTTATGTAATTGTTTGTTTATTGTAAAAAAAATGCTATATTTGTTCTAGTTGTTAACATTAAATAAACAGAACATGAAAAAAATAGCCACCTTAGTTTTAGTATTTGTCGTAGCGTTTGCGTACGCTCAAGATAAAAGTCCAGTTTTTGAAAAAGCAGGAGATTTGGTAAAGGCAACGTATTTTTATGAAGACGGTTCTGTTAAAGAACAAGGTTTTTTTAAAGATAAAAAGCTCACAGGGCAATGGGTTCAGTTTGATCAAAACGGGAATAAAACCATGATTGCTCATTATAAGGAAGGAAACAAAGTGGGACGTTGGTTCTCTTTAAAAGGAAACCTTATCAAAGAAATAAACTTTCAAAACAATACTGTTGTAAGTGTTAAAAACATTGACAAGGAGATATTGGCTTTGAACAATGATTAAATAGAAAATAGAAGTATTTTTTAGAAAGCCTCAACAATTTGTTGAGGCTTTTTAGTTGGTGAAAATTTGCATAAAAAAAACCGCATTCAATGGAATGCGGTTTTTGGTTTTTGATATTTATTGCCTTACTTACTTTTTTTGTATTCAAACTTAAATTGTAAGTATTGATAAGCATCTCTTGGTAATACTCGAATCCACTTTTTGTATTTTAAAAACCATCTAAAACGAATAGATGTTACACCTTGTTTAAGGTATGATGCAATAAAAGGATGTGCGTTAATCGTAATATCCTTATAGTTTTTACCACTAGAAATTAATTTTTCTAGATCAGCTTCAATTTTATCAATTAAAACAATAGGAGCTTCAACTTCTCCATCTATATTTGGGTTGGGCTCACGTGTTTTAATTTCTAATTCAGGTCTAACTCTTTGTCTGGTAATTTGTACCAGTCCAAATTTACTTGGAGGTAGAATTTTGTGTTTGGTTCTATCAAAAGACATTTCGTCTTTTAGGCATTGATACAGCTTTTGTCTATTTTCTGCACTTTGCATATCGATAAAGTCCACCACAATGATTCCTCCCATATCTCTTAACTGCAATTGTCTGGCAATTTCTTTGGCAGCAATTAGGTTAACTTCGAGAGCAGTATCCTCTTGTGAATTAGCTTTGTTTGATCTGTTACCACTATTGACATCAATAACGTGCAATGCTTCGGTATGTTCAATCACTAAATAAGCACCTTTGCTCATTGAGGTTGTTTTACCAAAAGAAGTTTTTATTTGACGTTCTATCCCATACTTTTCAAATATTGGAATGTCAGAATCGTGCAATTTTACAATTTTCTCCTTCTCAGGATTAATTTCTTGTAAATACTCTTTAATTTCTACATACAACGTTTCGTCGTTGGTAACAATGTTTGTAAAAGAATCATTCATTACATCTCTTAAAATAGAAGATGCTCTGTTTAACTCACTTAAGATTTTAGTTGGAGTGTTTTTGTTTGTAATGCTTTTACACATGCCTTTCCAACGTTCAAGAGAGTTTTGTAAATCTCGATCAAGTTCTGCTACTTTTTTACCTTCGGCAACAGTTCTTAATATAACACCAAATCCTTTTGGCTTGATGCTTTGAGCCAATCTTTTTAAACGTTCTTTTTCTTTAGAATCTTCTATCTTTTGAGATACAGATACTCGATTAGAAAAAGGAACTAAAACTAAATACCTACCAGCTATAGATAGCTCAGAACTTAAACGCGGTCCTTTTGTAGATATTGGTTCTTTTACAATTTGTACTAATAAATTCTGTCCTGTTTTAATGACATCATTTATATTTCCGTTTTTATCAATGTCGTTTTCGAAACGGAAATTTTTAAGTGTGAATTCTTTGTAATTACCTGTGCTTACTTTCTTAAGAAATGTATTTAAAGAGTTTACTTGTGCACCTAAATCATGATAGTGTAAAAAGCCATCCTTAGGATACCCTACGTTTACAAAAGCAGCATTTAAGCCTGATAACACTTTTCCTACTTTGGCGAGAAAAATATCACCAACAGAAAACTTGTTATCGTTTGTCTCTTTATTTAATTCTATAAGTTTACCATCTCTTAGTAAGGCAAAATCAATATCAGAAGAATTTGAACGAATAATTAATTCTGTTTTCATTCTGAAGTTGGTTTTATACTACACAAAAAATAGCTGTGTAGATGGTTAAAATAATGTACAGGGTTTTTGCCTGTATGAAGTGTTTAAACTTCTTGTCAATGAACTTGTAAGCTTTTTTAAAGCAAATAAGAAAAAGTAAGCAGCTGCTTACTTTTTCTTATGTCTGTTTGCTCTTGCTCTTTTCTTACGTTTGTGCGTAGAGATTTTTGCTCTCTTTCTTTTTTTACCACTTGGCATAATTAAAGTGTTTTAAAAACCACTTAAGGTTCTGATTAATACTGTAATATTATTTTACTAATACGTTATTTTTTACTCCTTCAGTAAAAGTTTTTGCTGGCTTAAAAGCAGGAATGTTGTGTGCAGGGATTTTGATAGTGGTATTTTTAGAAATATTTCTACCTGTTTTTTCTGCTCTTGTTTTGATAATAAAGCTACCAAAACCTCTTAGGTATACATTATCTCCATTTTCCAATGCATCTTTAACCTCATTCATAAATGCTTCAACTGTTGCTAAAACATCTGTCTTTTCTATTCCAGATTTATCCGAAATTTTTGATACGATATCTGCTTTCGTCATGTTACTATATTTGTTTGTTTGTTTTCAAAATTGCGGGTGCAAATATATGATAATTAATCTATTTCAAAAAGTTAAACACCTAAAATTATATGAATATTATGATGTAATTTTGCAAGAATTATCATTTACATGACTTTTTCTAACAAATTAATTTACTGGTATTTACAAAATGACCGAGATTTACCTTGGCGAAAAACACGAAATCCGTATTTTATTTGGCTTTCAGAAATCATGCTACAACAAACTAGAGTTCAGCAAGGATTGTCTTATTATTTGGTTTTTACCAAAGAGTTTCCGACCGTTTTCGATTTGGCAAATGCACCCGAGTCAAAGGTACTCAAATTATGGCAAGGATTGGGATATTATTCTAGGGCAAGAAATTTACATGCAACAGCCCAATATGTTGCCTCTGAGTTAAACGGAATCTTTCCCTCTAACTATTCAGATTTACTAAAATTGAAAGGAATAGGGGACTATACGGCATCTGCTATCGCTTCTATATGTTTTAAGCAGCCTGAGGCCGTTGTCGATGGCAATGTTTACCGTGTATTATCTCGCTATTTTGGCAAGCAGACCCCGATAAATTCTAGTTTGGGAATCAAAGAGTTTAAAACCTTGGCTCAAAGTTTAATCGATCCAACTCAACCAGGAGAATACAATCAAGCAATCATGGATTTTGGAGCCCTACATTGTAAGCCACAAAATCCCTTGTGCGAAAGCTGTCTAATCCAAGATAGTTGTGTGGCTTTTGCGACAAATACAATAAAAGAGCTTCCAGTAAAAGAAAAGAAAACTAAGGTAACAAAACGATATTTCAATTATTTGGTACTCGTAACAAAAGAGAATAAAACTGTTTTGACAAAAAGGAATGGTAAAGGAATTTGGGAGGGATTGTATGAGTTTCCTTTATTAGAGACCTCAAAAGCTGTAAATGAACCTGAGCTTAGTTATTCTGACGCCTTTAAAGTTCTGGTTCCAGAAGATGCTAAAATTTCTTTGTATAACGAAGTAGATAAAGTTCATAAACTTTCGCATCAGCATTTATATACCAAATTCTGGCTGGTAGAAGTAAATAATCACGAGACTGCAACCATCCCTTGGGATACACTTCAAAAATATCCGGTACCTGTTTTAATTGCTAATTTTTTAGAAGAGTTCGATACTTTAAATAGATATTTTTAGTACATTTGATAGGTAGAAAAGCAGGTAAGTTATGGCAGGAACATTGAACAAAGTGATGCTAATTGGGCATTTAGGAGATGAAGTTAAAATGCACTATTTTGAAGGTGGAAATTCCATTGGAAGGTTTCCTATTGCTACCAATGAAAGTTTCACGAACAAACAAACTGGTGAGAAAATCACCAACACAGAGTGGCATAATGTGGTGGTTAGAAATAAGCTGGCAGAAATTTGTGAGAAATACTTGAGTAAAGGAGATAAGGTGTATTGTGAAGGCCGAATCAAAACCAGACAATGGGAACAAGATGGCCAAAAGAAGTATTCAACAGAAATTCATGTAGTTGACATGACTTTTTTAAGCACCAAAAAAGAAACATCAAAACCAGATTCACAGATACATCAGCAATCAGTTTCTCAGAGCAACCCAACCGTTGTTGAAGAAAACGATGATTTGCCATTTTAGACTTTAAACCCATTAAAATTGGACCCAGAACCCGCGAGTATATTTTTATCAGTTGCCTTGAACCTTGATTGGTTACTTACCCTAGATAGTATCGGATTGGTACTTTTATTAATTTGTTCTGCCTTGATTTCCGGAACTGAAGTCGCTTTTTTTTCACTATCGCAAGCAGATTTAAATCAGCATGTTGAAGAAACAAAAGGAGAAAGTTTGGTTATTAATTTACTCCAAAGACCCAGAAAACTTTTAGCAACCATTTTAATTACAAACAACTTTATCAATATTTTAATTGTGTTGTTGTTTGCCAATTTAGGAGGGATACTGTTTGCAGAGCTCGACTATACGTTAAATCTTTATTTCTTTAAGGTTTCCCTTCGATTTTTAATTGAAGTGGTCCTAGTTACCTTTTTAATTTTATTGTTCGGGGAAGTATTGCCTAAGGTATATGCGACTAGAAATTCAATAAAGTTTGCCAAGCTTATGTCTAAGCCTACAAAGGTTTTAAACGTGCTCTTAAGCCCTTTAAGCTTGCCGCTTATTCGACTTACAAAAATAGTGGAAAAGCGTTTAGGAGACCGAAGTCATGATTTTTCTATAGAGAAATTATCCCAAGCTCTAGAGCTTACTTCTGACAATGGAACAACCAAAGATGAACAAAAAATTTTAAAAGGGATTGTGACTTTTGGAAATACAGAAACCGTACAGATCATGAAACCTCGTATTGATATTTTTGCAGTTTCTGATGAAGAGCCATATGAAGAGGTCTTAGCAAAAATTTTAAAGAATGGGTATTCGCGAAATCCAGTTTATAAAAATTCTATAGACAATATTACCGGAGTGCTATATGCCAAAGACCTTTTGGCACATTTAAACAAAACGAAGTTTAAATGGCAAGATTTACAAAGAGAACCGTTCTTTGTTCCTGAAAACAAGAAATTGGATGATTTGTTAAGTGAGTTTCAAGAAAAGAAAAACCATCTTGCCATCGTAGTAGATGAATATGGGGGAACTAGTGGTATTGTTACCCTCGAAGATGTTATCGAAGAAATTGTTGGAGACATTAATGATGAATTTGATGATGATGATTTATCCTATTCAAAGCTAGATCAAAACAATTATGTTTTTGAAGGGAAAACAACCATTAAAGATTTTTGTAAGGTGATGCATGTGAATGATGAATCTCTTTTTGAAGAAGAAAAAGGTGAGTCAGAGACTTTAGCGGGCTTCATTTTAGAAGTCTCTGGAAGGTTTCCTAAAAAAGGTGAAAAAATTAGTTTTTTGAACTTTATCTTTACCATAGAAGTGCTTGACAGAAAACGTATTAAGCAAGTTAAGGTCACCAGATTAGATACACCCGATTAAACTGTTTCGGCGACTGCTTTTCTACTTTGCAACCATAAGTAAAACTGCAAACCAAAAAGCAGGGCACCAGCCAATAAATGAGTTGCTTGTGTTCCTAATGGGAAGGAAGCATAGTACATTAAAATACCTGTTAAGGTTTCTATAAATAGCAAAGCCACTATCCAATTTACCAAAGAATAGCCCAAACCTTTTATTTGATTGATATAAAACATTCCAAAGTTTACCAATAGAATGGCAATGGTAAATGATCTATGAAAGTAAAATTTAAAACTTGGGTTTAATAAGCTATAATTTTTATTTTCAAATCCAAATAATTTTACCTGCTCATCGATAAATTGACGGACTTGAGTTCCCATTGCAATTTGTATCAAAGAAAACACCACAGATAGTACTAAAAGTTTGCTAAACATGGCATGATACCTATGAATTTTATAAGAAGACTTTGTAAGAGTAGTGACAGAAATAAAGCGCAGTCGAAGCAAAAGCCCTATAATTATCAATCCACCAACCATATGAATAGTAATAATTGTCGGTTTTAAATTGGAATCCACTACCGTTTTACCCAACCAAGCTTCTACCAACATTAAAAAGAATGCTAAAAATGAAAGGAATACAATCTCTCTATTTTCTTTTCGGTATGCCCAAGCGCTGATAATTAAGAGTAAAAAAGCGAATCCAGACAAAACAGATGCTAACCTATTTATGTACTCAGTCCAGGTGTGATATTTATTAAAACTAGCGTAATTGTGTTTGGTGTATTTACTCCAATTGTCTAGGTTAAAATTCTTCCCTGAGGTCAATCTATTTTGAGCAACGAAAAGAGCTTTATCCTTTATTATAATCATGCCTTTTTTGTATTCAGCATCTGGCTTCCATGTAATCTGATCTTCTGAAGTGGGTGGAATATAATAGCCGAAACATTTTGGCCAATCAGGGCAACCCATTCCAGAACCTGTCATACGAACCACAGATCCCGCTAAAAAAATAAGATAGACGGAGATAAGAGCAATTTTTACAAATAAAGGAAAGCGTTTTTTCACAATGACTATTTTTTATTTATTTAAGGAATTTAGTTCAACTTCTTTTGTGTCTTTCACCTTGTACAAATCACCTCCTGCGATACCGTTTACAAAAGTTTCAATTTCCTGAGCAGATATTTGGTTAGAATCAAATTCTACAAGACCCATACTGTCTTTAAAAATTACTTTTGCATTACTAATACCTGCTTTTTTCGAAAGTTTGGACTGAATTGTTTTTGCACAACCTATCTCACAAGTCATTCCAGA
>CBFHUV010000047.1:0-14618 GCA_965659055.1 Polaribacter sp. | reverse complement strand
ATTGCTTTCATTGCCATGGTAGCAATAACAATCCGCTGTGGACAGACAATCTATTTCACAATAATGGCTTAGATACTCAGTTTTCCGATTTGGGTTTGGGAGCCATTACGGGTGATCCCACAGACCATGGTAAATTTAAATCACCCTCTTTAAGAAACCTCGCTTTTTCTGCTCCTTATATGCATGATGGTCGTTTTCAAACTTTGGAAGCAGTGATCAATCATTATAGTGAAGGTTTAAAACCATCGTCTACCATAGACCCTCTCATGAAAAAAGTAAATCAGGGAGGAGTGAAGTTAAGCCCTCAAGAGAAAGCTGATTTAAAAGCCTTTCTTTTATCCTTGTCAGACCCCGATTTTATTAGCAATCCTGCATTTCAAAACCGATAAGAAATACTTATTGTTCTATTGTTTATTATCATAAAAGGAGCATGGTAAAACAAGAGAAATATTGTATATTTGCCCCGTATTTAGAATTAATCTATTTAAAATCATGATCAAAGTATCAGAAACAGCAAAGAAAAAAGTCATCTCATTGATGGAAGAGGATGGCTATAATACGGCTACCGACTTTGTTCGTGTAGGTGTAAAAAGTGGGGGTTGTTCTGGCTTGTCTTACGATTTAAAGTTTGACAAGAATCAAGCAGAAGATGATAAAGTTTTTGAAGACAATGGCGTTAAAATCATCGTTGACAAAAAGAGTTTTTTGTATTTGGTCGGCACCACTCTTGAATATTCTGGAGGGTTGAATGGAACGGGTTTTGTATTTAACAATCCAAATGCAAACAGAACTTGTGGCTGTGGAGAGAGTTTCTCTTTATAAGTTAAAGTTTGAATCTTTAAAAAATGATTACTGATAGATGAAGTATACCGAAGATAATTTAAGAGAAGAATTAAAAACCAAAGAGTATGAATATGGTTTTTATACAGAGATAGAAAGTGAAACCTTTGCAAAAGGCTTAAACGAAGATGTCGTGCGCGCCATTTCTAAAAAGAAAAACGAGCCACAATGGATGACTGATTGGCGTTTAGAGGCCTTTAGAGTTTGGGAAAAGATGAAAGAGCCAAACTGGGCCAATGTAAAATATCCTAAACCAAATTTTCAAGAGATTGCTTACTATTCTGCTCCTAAAAAGAAACCCAAATTAAACAGTTTGGACGAGGTAGATCCAGATTTATTGGAAACCTTTAAGAAATTAGGGATTTCTATTGATGAGCAAAAAAAATTAGCCAATGTTGCTGTAGATATTGTAATGGATTCTGTATCCGTTGCAACTACTTTTAAAAAGACCCTTGGAGAGAAAGGAATAATTTTCATGCCTATTTCTGAAGCCATCCAAGAGCATCCAGAACTGGTTAGAAAATATTTGGGATCTGTGGTGCCAACTACCGATAATTTTTACGCTGCCTTAAATTCGGCTGTTTTTTCTGACGGATCGTTTTGTTATATACCAAAAGGAGTTCGATGTCCAATGGAATTGTCTACCTATTTTAGAATAAATGAAGGAGGAACTGGGCAGTTTGAAAGAACTTTAGTAATTGCAGATAAGGGTAGTTATGTTTCTTATTTAGAAGGATGTACAGCACCACAACGTGATGAGAATCAGTTGCATGCGGCTGTTGTAGAGTTAATTGCTTTGGATGATTCTGAAATTAAATATTCTACAGTTCAAAACTGGTTCCCTGGCGACGCGAATGGTAAAGGAGGGGTTTTCAATTTTGTAACCAAAAGAGGTCTATGTGAAACCAATGCTAAGATTTCTTGGACACAAGTAGAAACAGGTTCTGCAGTTACTTGGAAATACCCAAGCTGTATTTTAAAAGGAAATAATTCAGTGGGTGAGTTTTATTCGATTGCCGTGACCAATCATTTTCAGCAAGCAGATACGGGTACAAAAATGATTCATTTAGGCAAGAATACTCGAAGCACGATTATTTCAAAAGGAATTTCTGCAGGAAAGTCACAAAATAGCTATAGAGGTTTGGTACAGGTAAATGCCCGAGCAGAAAATGCTCGTAATTTTTCGCAATGTGATTCCTTGCTAATGGGGAATGCTTGTGGAGCGCATACCTTTCCATATATAGAAGTTAAAAATAAAACAGCTCAAATAGAACACGAAGCAACCACCAGTAAAATTGGTGAAGATCAGTTATTTTACTGTAACCAAAGAGGAATCGATACTGAAAAAGCCATTGCTTTAATTGTCAACGGATTTAGTAAAGAGGTACTCAATAAGTTGCCAATGGAATTTGCTGTAGAAGCACAAAAATTATTAGAAATTAGTTTAGAAGGAAGTGTTGGTTAAATCAACATTAAAGAGATACAATCATGTTAAAAATTAACAATTTACACGCAAGTATAGACAATAAATCAATCTTAAAAGGATTGAATTTAAATGTAAAAGCAGGAGAAGTTCATGCGATTATGGGACCAAACGGTGCAGGAAAAAGTACTATGGCTAACATTATTGCAGGAAAAGAAGATTATGAAGTGACTGCTGGGTCCATAGAGTTGGACGGAGAAGATATTAGTGAGTTGGCACCAGAAGAGCGAGCGCACAATGGAGTCTTTTTGTCTTTCCAATATCCGGTAGAAATACCTGGAGTTACGGTTACTAATTTTATTAAAACAGCAATTAATGAATCACGAAAAGCGAGAGGGATAGAAGAGATGCCTGCCAAAGACATGCTTAAGAAAATTCGTGAAAAATCAGAATTGTTAGAGATGGATCGAAAGTTTTTATCACGTTCATTAAACGAAGGTTTTTCTGGAGGAGAGAAAAAAAGAAATGAAATTTTTCAAATGGCCATGTTAGAGCCAAAATTGGCAATTTTAGATGAAACAGATTCTGGATTGGATATTGATGCGTTGAGAATCGTTGCCAATGGAGTAAACAAATTAAAATCTAAAGACAATGCTGTGATTGTGATTACGCACTATCAGCGTTTGTTAGAATATATTGTTCCAGATTTTGTGCATGTATTGCATGATGGAAAAATTGTAAAAACTGGGGATGCCTCTTTGGCCTTAGAATTAGAAGCCAAAGGATACGACTGGATTAAACAAGAACTGGTGTAATAGCTAAAAGACGAAAGTCTAAGGCCTTAAGAGCGATATCAATTTAAGAATATGTATTTAGAATGATGAGGTTTACTTTAGACTTTAACCTTTCAGACTTTAAACTTATAAACAATGGAATTAAAAGATAAAATTATAGAATCATATGTGGCTTTTGAAAACAAAGTCAATGTGAATTCGGATATACATGAGATTAGGTCAGAAGCTTTACACACATTTGAAAAGCTAGGCTTTCCTACAAAAAAATTGGAAGGGTGGAAATACACTTCTTTAAACTCGGTATTGAACCAAGATTATTGCCTATTTCCAAACAAAGAAAACACTGTTGCTTTTGCAGATGTTAAGAAGTACTTTATTCACGATATAGATACCTATAAAGTTGTTTTTATCGATGGAAAATATAGTTCTTTTTTATCTGATACTACACATGATAATATGGATATATGCCTATTATCTTCGGCCTTTGACAAACCAAAATACAAAGCAGTAATTGATGCGTATTTTAATAAAATAGCCAAAAAAGATAATTTAACTTCGTTAAATACAGCCTTCGCTACAGAAGGAGCCTATATTTACATTCCTAGAAATGAAGAGGTTAATAAACCGATAGAAATTATCAATTTTACAACTGGCTCAGAAGACGCTACACTATTGCAACCCAGAAACCTTATTGTTGCAGAACAAAATGCACATGTTCAAATTATAGAGCGTCATCAAAGTTTGAATAATAATGCAGTTCTAACCAATGTAGTGACCGAAATTTTCTTAGGGAAAGACGCACAGGTAGATTTGTATAAAATTCAGAATGACCATATCAGCGCATCGTTGGTAGACAATACCTATATAGAACAAAAGTCAAACAGTGTTGCCTCGGTGCACACCTTTTCTTTTGGAGGAAATATTACCAGAAATAATTTAAACTTTTATCAAAGAGGAGAGCATATTGATTCTATCTTAAAAGGGATTACAATTATCGAAGGAAAGCAACATGTAGATAATCATACTTTGGTTCATCATATAGAGCCTAACTGTGAAAGTCATCAAGATTATAAAGGAATTTTTGACGCGCGTTCTACAGGAGTTTTTAACGGTAAAGTAATCGTAGAAAAAGAGGCTCAAAAAACCAATGCGTATCAGCAAAACAATAATATCTTGGTTAGCGATCGTTCCACTATCAATGCGAAGCCTCAATTAGAGATTTTTGCTGATGATGTAAAATGTTCTCATGGTTGTACCATTGGGCAATTAGACGATCAAGCCTTATTTTATATGCAACAACGAGGGATTCCTAAAAAGGAAGCAAAAGCCTTGTTGATGTATGCCTTTGCCAATACGGTTTTAGAGAGTGTTAAAATACCAGAAGTAAAACACCGTATTACCAAATTGATTGCTTCAAAACTGGGGGTTCATATTGGGTTTGAGTTGTAAGACGTTCTATTGCTTTATTGTGAGTCAGTAATACTGGCCAAAACCTCTTTCATAAAGCCATTCTCATCGGCATTTTTTGAAAGACCCATTCGAACGATTACCAAATCATTCTCAGGAAAAATATAGACATTTTGTCCTTGATAGCCATTTGCTGCAAACATGGTTTTTGGCACATCAGGAAAACGATTCCCTGCATTTAACCAAAACTGAGCTCCATACCAACCATCAGAGCTCGGTGTGGGTGTTTTTACATAATCCACCCAAGAGGCATCAAATAGTTGTTCGCCGTTCCAGTTGCCCCTATACAAGTATAAGAGGCCAAATTTAGCCCAATCTCTAGGGGTAGCCCAGGCATAAGAAGAACCTACATAATTGCCTGCCAAATCAGTTTCTATGGTCATAGAATTCATTCCTATTTTATCAATGAGTTCTGTATACCAAAAATCTAAATAGTCTTGCTGTGTATTAAATTGCTGACGCAAGATTCCGGATAATAAATTGGTGGTTCCAGAGGAATAATTCCAACTTTCATTCGGTTTTCCTACCAAAGGTTTGTGTATTTGTTGTTGGGTCATATCGCGCTCTAAAAAAAGCATTTTAGTAGCATCAGATATTTCATCATAATTTTCATCCCATTCCAAACCAGAATTCATTTGTAACAAATTATGAATCGTGATAGCGCTTCTCTCATCATCTTTCCAGGCTGCAATCGGTGCTTTGTCTTGCACATTAAGAACACCTCTACTTTGTAAGATTCCAAAAATGGTACTGGTAATGCTTTTGGTCATGGACCAACCTAAAATTTTTGAATTGCTATTAAATCCTTCTGCATATTTCTCTGCAATTATATGGTCTTTGTACACCACTACAACCGCCCTGGTTTTGTTATTCGGATCAAACATTTCTGCAACAGCCTTGTTTAAGCCTTCATAATTAATATTGCTAAACACACTGTCTTTCTGATCTGCATTCCCGTATGGAAAAGCAGTTACTTGATCTGGTTTTGATCTTTTCGGTATTAAATAAGAAGCAGTTTCGTCTGATTTTTTTAGGCTTAAAACGGCACCCAGTCCTTCTCGGTACATGGCTTTTCGACTCAATAAACCAAAAGCTGATGTTGTTGCAATTTGTTGAGCCATATCCACCTTGTTTGAAGCCAAATCTATGGGAGAAAAATTATTGTCAGTGCTGTCAGTAAAGGCCAAAGTTCTGTTTGCTAAAAATACAGAAGATGCTGTGTTTTTTGCTGCATACCCTGCAATGATGTTTAATTTTGGATAATTAAAAAAAACAATGAGAAGAACGGCTGTAAGGAGTAAAACGAGTATTTTTTTGATGTATTTCATAATAAAAATGGCATAAACTAGAGGTAAAGATAAGAATTTAACTAATTGGTATGGGTCTTTTCAAATGCAAAGCTTATTTTTGTAGTTCAAATAAAGATGATGTTTCCAATAGATAAAGTTAGAGCCGATTTCCCTATTTTACAAAGAACTGTCCATGGTAAACCATTGGTTTATTTAGACAATGCTGCAACTTCGCAGACCCCTTTGCAAGTAATTGATACCATCGTAGATTATTATTCAAACTACAATGCGAACATTCATAGGGGTGTGCATACCTTAAGCCAAGAAGCGACAGATAAATATGAGGAGGCTAGACATAAAATTAAACAGCATTTTAATGTAGAAAAAGCCTACGAGATTATTTTTACTGCCGGGACCACTCATGGAATAAACATGGTGGCTTCTGGGTTTTCTGACCTTCTAAAAAAAGGAGATGAAATTATTGTTTCTGCTTTAGAACATCACTCAAACATTGTTCCTTGGCAGATGCTTTGCCAAAAAACTGGTGCAATTTTAAAGTTGATACCCATGTTGGACAATGGTACTTTAGATATGGAGGCCTATGCCAAATTGCTTTCAGGCAAAACCAAATTGGTTTTTTGTAACCACGTTTCTAATGCCTTAGGAACTATCAATCCTATTAAAAGCATCATAGACCAAGCCCATGCTGTTGGAGCAGCTGTGCTCATTGATGGGGCTCAGGCAGCGCCGCATATCAAACCAGACTTACAATACTTGGATGTTGATTTTTATGTGGTTTCTGCACATAAAATTTGTGGACCAACTGGGGTTGGAATTCTTTACGGAAAAGAAGCTTGGTTGCAAAAGTTACCACCATATCAAGGGGGTGGTGAAATGATTGAAACGGTTACTTTTGAGAAAACAACCTATGCAGGATTGCCTCATAAATTTGAAGCTGGAACTCCTAACATTTGTGGAGGTATCGCTTTTGGTGCAGCCTTAGACTATATGAACGCTATAGGGTTTGACGCAATAGCGGCTTATGAAAATGAACTGTTGGTGTATGCCACAGAGAAATTGCAAGAAATTGACGGATTGCGTATTTATGGTAGCGCTGCTAAAACAGCAGTCATTTCATTTAATATAGAGGGCATTCATCCTTACGATATTGGGGCTATTTTAGATAAATTAGGTGTGGCTGTTAGAACAGGTCATCACTGTGCACAGCCAATCATGGCTTTTTACAAGATTCCAGGAACCATAAGAGCTTCATTTTCTTTTTACAATACCTTTGCTGAAGTTGATGTATTAGTTGCTGCAGTTAGAAAGGCGCAGATGATGTTGAGTTAGGGTTTTTTGTTCAAAGGTTCAAACCTGCCTTCGGCAGGCAGGGGTTCAGAGGTTAAAGGTTTGAATCAGAAGAATATTTATGAACTAGCCAATGCAACTTTGTCTTTTAAAAAAGAGAATAGCGCTTGGAGTTATAAACAATCTATTTGATACAGAACTTAAGCAAAGCAATAGTTTTTCTGATTATTTAATTTCTGATAGTAAAATTTATATTTTACCAAGGGTTGTTATGTTTAGTATTGGGTATAATTTGTAGATTTTTATTTTTTATAACTAATCACTGATAACTGATCACTGATCACTTTCTCCCAAAATCGGCAGGAATTTCGCCCCAAGCTTTGGTTTCCCACTTTAAAATAGGGGTTTTATAAGCGTTTTCTTTAAGCCATTTTTCGGCACGTTTAATCAGGTCTAACAATTCTTTGTTGCTAGCATCAAAGGCAATATTGGTTCTGCACGTTTTTTTGCGAACCCAACCGATGGCAATTTTAGAATCAGAATAAATAGGAATGTCTTCTTTATTTTTGCTTTTTAGAAAAGCCAAACCATGCACCAAGGCTAAGAATTCACCAATATTGTTGGTTCCATTTTTAAAAGGTCCTTGAATAAAGAGTTGCTTTTTAGAATGAGTAAGAACTCCTCTATATTCCATTTTTCCCGGATTTCCGCTACAGGCAGCATCTACAGAAATACTTTCTAATATCGGGCTGCCATATTTCTTTTTATCAATCTCAGAAAGCGTTGGTTTTTTAGTTGATTTTCCCTTGTAGGAGGCATAGTTTTTGGAATAGGCAGTTTGGGCCTCCTGCTCATCAGCAAATGCTTTGTATTGAGCCCCTTCAAAACCATCTATCTGCTTTTTACAATCATTCCATGAAGTAAACACTCCTTTTTTACGACCGTTCCAAACCACATAGTATTTTTTTCCTTTTGCCATACTAACTTAAAAGTGCTTCGATTACTTTTGGAAAATGTTCATATTCTAAGCTGTGAATTTTTTGAGCGATATCTTCAGGAGTATCTGAGTCCAAAATAGGTGTCTTTGCCTGAAAAATAATGGCGCCTTCATCGTAATGTTCGTTCACATAATGAATGCTAATCCCAGTTTCTGTTTCTTTATGCTCTTTTACAGCCTTGTGCACATGCATGCCATACATGCCTTTTCCTCCGTATTTAGGCAATAAGGCAGGATGAATATTGACAATTTTATTTGGAAAGGTCTTGAGCAGTCCTTCTGGAATCTTCAGTAAAAAGCCTGCTAAAATAATATAATCTGCTTCTTGGGCTAAATTTTGAATAAAAACTTCTGAATGATTCAGGTCTTCTTTTTGAAAGAACTCGCAAGCGACCTGCAATCTTTTGCAACGATCAAAAACGCCTGCGTCCTTTTTATTGCTGTATACTTTGACAATATGAACCCTTGGTGAATTTTTAAAATACGTAATCAGATTCTCTGCATTAGAACCTGAGCCTGAGGCAAAAATAACAACTCGATGCATCTTTATGGGTTTTTATCAGTACAAAAAAAAGCATAATTATTAACAATGTTGCTGCGTTTTTGAATTCTTTAGAGATTTTTTTTACTTTAGTTTTCACAATTTTTATGTAAAAGTTAGAATTAAATAATAAGATTCGTATTTTTGCATCGATTTTAAATTTTTAAACTTATAAAATTATGTCAGACATTGCATCAAGAGTAAAAGCTATTATCGTAGACAAATTAGGAGTAGACGATAACGAAGTAACAAACGAAGCTAGCTTTACAAACGATTTAGGAGCAGATTCTTTAGATACTGTGGAATTAATTATGGAATTTGAAAAAGAATTTGATATTCAAATACCAGACGATCAAGCAGAAAACATCGGAACTGTAGGTCAAGCAGTAAGCTATATCGAAGAAGCAAAAAAGTAATTTTCATATGCAATTAAAACGAGTTGTAGTCACTGGACTTGGTGCATTGACACCGATTGGTAATAATATACAAGAATATTGGGATGGTTTGGTTAACGGAGTTAGCGGAGCTGCACCTATCACGTATTTTGATGCCACTAAGTTCAAAACTCGTTTTGCTTGTGAATTGAAAAACTTCGATGCAACCGAATTTATTGATAGGAAAGAGGCCCGTAAAATGGACCGATTTACTCAATATGCAATGGTTGTTGCAGATGAGGCTATTGCCGATTCTGGATTAAACGCCAAGGATTCAGATCCTGATAGAATTGGCGTTATTTGGGGAGCGGGAATTGGTGGTTTAGAAACTTTTCAGAACGAAGTGTTAAACTTTGCTGCTGGAGATGGATCACCAAGGTTCAACCCTTTTTTTATTCCAAAAATGATTGCTGATATTGCTCCAGGGCAAATTTCTATCAAGCATAATTTTAGAGGACCAAATTTTGCAACAGTTTCAGCTTGTGCATCGTCTTCAAATGCCATTATAGACTCCATGAATTATATTCGTTTGGGTCAGGCTGATGCGATTGTAACAGGTGGTTCTGAAGCAGCTGTAACCATAGCAGGTATGGGAGGTTTTAATGCCATGCATGCCTTGTCTACCAGAAATGAGGATCCTGCAACAGCGTCTAGGCCTTTTGACAAGGATCGAGATGGTTTTGTATTGGGTGAAGGTGCTGGAGCTCTTATTTTAGAAGAGTATGAGCACGCTGTAGCTCGAGGTGCTAAAATTTATGCAGAGGTTATTGGAGGAGGTCTTTCTTCAGATGCGTATCATATTACTGCGCCACATCCAGAAGGATTGGGAGCAAAAAATGTGATGCTAAACTGTTTGAGAAATGCTGGAATTAAGCCAGAAGATGTCGATGCTATTAATATGCACGGAACTTCTACTCCACTTGGAGATATTGCAGAGTCGAAAGCGATTAAAGAGGTTTTTGGTGAGCATACTTACAAGATCAATATCAATTCTACAAAATCAATGACGGGTCATCTTTTAGGTGCTGCTGGTGCTATTGAAGCGATTGCTTCTATTTTAGCGATGAAGCACAGTATGGTGCCGCCGACCATCAATCATTTTACCGATGATGATGAAATTGATAATAAACTCAATTTTACTTTTAACAAGGCTCAAAAAAGAGAGGTTAAAATAGCATTGAGCAATACCTTTGGCTTTGGTGGGCATAATGCCTGCGTTGCTTTTAAAAAGCTGGATTAATTTTCTATGAATTTTATTCGTAAAATAATAAAGCCGAAATCAAAATTAGATGAAGCTTTTTATAGCGAATTAAAACAACTCTTAAAATTTTCTCCAAAGAGTGTCTCTTATTACCGAAAAGCGTTTACACATCGTTCTTTGAAGCTTCTTGATGAACACGGAGATCCAATAAATTATGAACGTTTAGAGTTTTTAGGGGATGCCATGTTGGGCTCTATCATTGCTTCTTATTTGTATAAAAAAGTACCTGAAGGAACTGAAGGATATTTGACCCAAATGCGCTCTAAAATTGTCAGCAGAGAACATTTAAATGAGCTGGGAAAAGATTTAAACCTTATTCGATTTGTAAAAAGCAATATTTCTAAAGATAATATCGGAGACAATATTCACGGAAATATATTCGAAGCTTTAGTCGGTGCTATTTATCTCGATAAAGGTTATAATTATTGCAAAAAATTTATCTACGAAAAGGTGATTTCTCCTTATGTTGATATTGAAAAACTTGAAGGAAAGGTCACTAGCTATAAAGGTTTGATTATAGAATGGTGTCAAAAGCAAAAGAAGGCTTATGACTTTGAAGTTTATGAGGACTCAGGAAATGAGCATATAAAACATTTTAGCGTAAAAGTAAGCATAGACGGTCTGTTGGTGGCTAAAGGAAGAGCCACTTCCAAGAAAAAAGCCGAGGAACAAGCTGCAAAAAGAGTCTTTTTTGCTTTGCAAGAAGAGATCACAAATTCTTAAGCCTTAAACGATAACGTTTTCGTTAATTTTTAAGGGCAATTAGAAAACTATCAGTAATTTAGCAAAAGAATAGGTAGCGCACCGTAGATAAAGATGTAGCATGCAAATACACGCTTTAGAGATAGATGATTTTTCGGATGACAACTATATCTTAATTGGAATTCATTCTGCCTTAGAAGAGTTTCAAATGGCTTATTTGCTCAACCAACATCTGAATACTGCTTTTATGCGCTCAAAGGATAGTTTGGACTTTGAAAACAAAAACAACAATGCTTCCTTTTCTATTTACGAATATGAAAACACAAAATTTAGTCAGTTTTGGTTTTTAATTGCAAACAAAAACGTTGACACTTTTGAAAATCAATCTACGGGGTTTTTTAAAAGTAATGAAGTGACAACCTATTTGATACCAGAACAAAAGAAAGTTGATTTTTTCTTAAAACTAGAAGGAGATTTTGATCCTCAGTTCATTCAAAAAACACTTGAAATTATCAACAATATCAATCAAGTTATTACGTCTTATACCATAGATGTATTCAATTTAAAATCCAAAGATTTTTTAATTTTTTAATCATGCCATTACACAAAAAAACAAAAATAGTAGCCACATTAGGTCCAGCCATCAATACAAAAGCCATGTTAGAAAAAATGGTAGACGCAGGGGTTAATGTATTTAGAATAAATTTCTCTCATGCAGATTATGAGAATGTAAAAGAACGCATTAAAGATATTCGAGCAATCAATAAAGAAAAGGGCTTATATATCTCAATTCTAGCTGATTTACAAGGACCAAAACTGCGTGTAGGGGTGATGGAAGAAGGAGCTCATTTAAATGATGGAGATGCCTTTGTTTTTACAACAGAATCTTGTGTTGGAACTTCAGAGAAGGCCTTTATGACCTATCAAAATTTCCCAAAAGATGTAAAAGTTGGGGAACATATTTTGGTTGATGATGGAAAACTACTTTTTGAAGTAATTGGAACCAATAGAAAGGATGAAGTACAAACAAAAGTCATCGTTGGGGGAGTTTTGTCTTCTAAAAAAGGAGTGAATTTACCAAACACAGCCATATCACTGCCTGCATTGACAGACAAGGACATGAAGGATGCCATTTTTGCTTTGGAACAACATGTAGATTGGATTGCACTTTCTTTTGTAAGAAACCCTGAAGATTTGAGAAAATTACATGATTTAATTAAACAAAATTCTGTTCATAGAGTTCCAGTAATTGCAAAAATTGAGAAACCTGAAGCAGTAGAAAATATAGATGCTCTCATCCCGTATTGTGATGGTTTGATGGTTGCTCGTGGAGATTTGGGAGTAGAAATTCCGATGCAAGAAGTCCCTCTTATTCAGAAAAAATTAGTTCAAAGAGCGAAGTTGGCAAGAATACCAGTTATTATTGCTACCCAAATGATGGAAACCATGATTACCAATGCGGTTCCAACCAGAGCTGAGGTAAATGATGTGGCCAATTCGATTATGGATGGTGCTGATGCCGTTATGCTTTCTGGTGAGACTTCAGTAGGAGCGCATCCTGTAAAGGTAATCCAGAAAATGACAGAAATTATAAGAAGTGTAGAGCATTCACCTTTAATAAAAGTTCCTCAAACACCTCCTCATATTAGAACCGATCGATTTATAACAAAAGCAATTTGTCATCATGCTGCTCTAATGGCAAATGATGTAGATGCAGCGGCCATATCAACACTAACCAATAGTGGATATACTGCCTTTCAAATCTCGGCTTGGAGACCGAAAGCTGATATTTTAGCCTTTTCATCAGAAAGAAGAATTTTAACAAAACTTAGCTTGCTTTGGGGAGTGAAGTCTTTTTTTTATGATAAAAATGTAAGTACCGATGATACTGTAGTTGATATCAATAAAATAGCGAAGGCACAAGGCTATGTAAAAAAATCAGATTATGTAATTAATTTAACCTCCATGCCTGTAGAGGCAAAAGGGATGGTGAATACCTTACGAGTATCTCAGATTAAATAAGGAAGAATTCTTTCTAGCAAAAAAAAACCTTGATTTTGTCAAGGTTTTTTTGTTTACAATTTTATGTGCTGGGTTGTGACAATTGCATCGTTGGTTACCATTGGCATGGGCATCATGACTTCTGTTCTTGGATTGATCGAAAACAGCGGATTGCTTAACAAATCAAAGGAAATTTCATTCAGCTGAATATTGAGAAGTTCTTTTTGCTCTAATCTCATACTCAACTCAATACTTTCTTCATCTGGACTCATAAAATAGCTTAAAAAAGCTCCGCTATTCACGGTAAAAGGAATATTGTTGTTCGCAGTTGCCTCATTAATTTTAAGTTGCTGAAAACTAATTTGTCCTTCATTGATAAAGGCTATTTTTTGAATCTTTCTTTGAGGAGTGATTCTAATGTTTAATTGTCGTTCACCATTGATTAAAGTATCGGTAAGAATTTCGATTTTGGCAGAAGGGATGGCCTTTGCCTCTGTCTCTAGGAGGTATTTAAATCGAGTGTTGTATTTGTTTCTTGTTTCTGAGTTTTCAAGGTTTCCTTTTTTAGGATTCTCACCAAAAACTTGCTTAGTGTATGCATCTAAAGTTTGGTTATGAGTTCCAAAATAGGCCGTTTTGTTATCGTTGTTTTGAATAAAAACGAGGCTATTTGGCTTTCTGTTTTCTTTGGAGAAACCACTGGAATAAGAGGTGTATACAAAGGCCCCCAAAGCAGCAATTCCTATTGCGTGAACCATCCATTTTCTAGATTTAAACAAAGAGAAAACCGGGACAACCAAGCCAAAGACTAAGGCAATGAACACTCCGCTAATAAACAGATTTTTTAAACCTAAGCCTACTGGTAACATTTTAACCTGTGGAGAAAACATATAAATAACAGGGATGACCAAGATAGAAAAAATAATCAATTTTGTGTCTTTATTTAATTTTAAGAAAACGTGCAGAAGGATCCCTGCCAAGGCAAATAATACCGGAATTATAAAGTAACCAGCTCCTGGCAAATAGAGAATAATTATAAGATTCATAAGGATCCAAAAACTGAGTGGAGCAATAATTAAGTCGATACCACTATGCTTTTTAAAGTAAGGACTGTAAATTTTAAACAATACCCAAAGACTAAGGCAGCTAAACCCAAAAATATAATAATATCCGTTGTAGGTAAACCCATGCAATATATCATTGTATTGTGGATGTAACCATAGGATTCCTTTCCATAAAAAGTAACAGCCAGCCCCAGTAATTGTTAATCCTAATAAAAATGGAATATATCCCTTAATTAATCCCTTTACAGTAATTTTATTTAAGGAGATTCCAAAATACAATAAAACCAGCATTAGAAGTATACTCAATACCAATAAGATTGCCCCATAAGAAAAGGGATACTGCAACATGCCGAGTAGTGGAAAATTTGAATAAACCACATCTGTTGTGCTATCTAATTTGCTAAGGTCAGAATTGGCAAAGTAGGGCAAAAGGGTCATCAAATAATCTGCTTGGTGCAGCAAGGTAGCTCTGTCTAAGCGATCAAAATTATCTTGAG
>CBFHUV010000046.1:0-14674 GCA_965659055.1 Polaribacter sp. | reverse complement strand
TCTATCGATCAATTGGCATTTCATAGAGGAATCATGCACTCTTTAGTCTTTGCCGTTATTGCTTCAATGGTTTTAGGCTTCATCACCTTTGAGGCCTATAATACAAAAAAGAGAAAGCACAGTTCTAGCTTAAAAGATTGGATGCTCTTGTTTTTCTTTTCGATTGCTACCCACCCTATTTTGGATTGTTTTACACCTTATGGAACGCAATTATTTGCTCCATTTACGGACTATCGAATTGCCTTTAATACGATATCTGTGATAGATCCATTATATACCCTACCTTTTTTAATTTGCATGCTAGTTGTTCTCTTTATGAAACGTAACAATCCCAAACGAATTCGCTGGGCGAAGGCCGGAGTTTTTATTAGCTCTGTATATATGCTTTGCACGCTCATAGCGAAATTGTATATCGATAACGTATTTAAAAATTCTTTTAAAAAAGCGGGCATTGAGACTCTTCGGTACAGAGCCCAACCAACAGTGCTAAATGCAATCCTGTGGTACGGAATTGCAGAAACTAAAGACGATTATGTGGTGAGTTACTATTCATTATTTGATAAAAGCGCAACTGCCAATCAAATGATACATATAGCCAAAAACCATGAAAAATTGGATATGCAGGCTCCAGATTTAAAAAGAATGGCCTGGTTTAGCGATGGTTATTACATGCTCGAAGCCCTTAAAAATTTGAAGACGATAAAGTACAATGATTTGCGCTATGTGCTTCCTACTCAAAAAGATTCTATAAATTCTATGATGAATTTTTATATCGAAAAAAAAGGGGATCGTTATGAAACGGCTCCCCCTGAATTTCGTGAATTAAAAAACTTTAAAGATCCATTAGCCAAATTATTTAATCGACTAAAAGGCATTTAGTTTATTTATAAGACCCCTACTTCTTTCATACATGCGTTCATCATGGCATAGGTTCTTTCGATGTCATTATCCAAACCTATAGAAAAACGAATTAGCCCATCTGTTAACCCCATTTCCTTTTGCTCTTCTAAAGGAATCTCAGAAGAGGTGGAAGTTCCTGGAGCCGAAAAAAGCGTCTTATAGAAACCTAAACTTACTGCCAAATACCCCAAGTTTCTTTCTTGCATCAATTCCATTAAAGCATTCGCCTTTTCTAAAGACCCTGCATCTATGGTAAGCATACCTCCGTAACCATATTCTTCATTCATCATCCTTTTGAATACTTCATGTGACGGATGCGATTTTAATCCAGGATATACCGTATTTAAACCATCTGCCTCAAATTTCTCAGCTAAAAAAAGGGCATTCTTACTATGCTGTTTCATTCGAATATGCAAGGTTCTCATATTCTTTAAGATCGATGAGGATCGCAAGCTATCCATAGATGCACCCAACAGCATGCTTGCTCCGTCAATAACACTCTTTAATGAGTGCACAAAATCTTTGGTTCCACAAACAACTCCACCCATGGTGTCCGAAGATCCATTGATGAATTTTGTTAAACTATGAACTACAATATCTGCTCCTAATTGTGCTGGAGAGATTGACAATGGCGAGAAGGTATTGTCTACGACCAAAGTTAAATTGTGTTTTTTTGCCAAATGAGACAAAGCTTTGATATCTGCAACTTCCAACAACGGATTACTTACAGACTCACAATAAAGCATTTTTGTGTTTGGAGTAATGGCTGCCTCTACTACCTCTAGCTTTGTAATGTCTACAAAAGAAGTTTGTATGCCCATTCTAGGCGTAAAATTCTTTAAAAAAGCATAGGTCCCTCCATAAATGGTTCTACTAGAAACGATATGGTCTCCAGAACCACAAATTTGAAGAATGGTTGGCGTTATTGCTCCCATCCCAGAACCTGCAACATTGGCAGTTTCTGTGCCTTCCATGGCCGCCAAAGCCTCCCCTAAATAAAGATTACTCGGTGATGAATGACGTGAATATAAATAACATCCATCTGTATTTCCCTCAAAGGTATCAAACATGGTTTTCGCCGACAAAAAGGTATAGGTTGATGAATCTGAAATTGATGGATTTACCCCTCCGAATTCACCGAAGTATTGTAAATCTTGAATATTGTTTGCAGGTTTAAATTTCATATGATTAGCTTTTATGAAACAAATAAACAACATATATGATTATTAATCAATATATTAATCTATATATAGATTATTTTTCTATATTTATATTTATAAATAGATTTAAAAATTAATAATATTGCAATTCTAGCAATTTCATAGAAATATTTTCAGTATGATTTTAGACACTACAGACAAAAAGCTTATTAATTTGTTGCAAAAAGATTGCAAACAAACCACCAAACGACTTGCAACGCAACTAAACTTATCAGTAACAGCAATTTATGAGCGAATTAAGAAACTTGAGAAAGAAAAAATCATAAAGCAATATGTTGCCCTAATTCAAAAGAATAAAATTGATCGTTCTTTCTTAGTTTTTTGCCACCTAAAACTAATTCAACACTCAAAAGAATATGTAACTAATTTTGAAAGAGAAGTCATTAAATTAGATGAGGTCTCTGAGTGCTTTCATGTTAGTGGAGACTATGATTATATCTTAAAGATATATGTAAAAGATATGGAAGCCTATAGAGAATTTATGATAAACAAACTCACTGCATTAAAACATATTGGGAGCACGCACAGTATTTTTACTATTGGGGAAGTAAAAAATACTACTGCCATTAGCCTATAAAAAAACTCCAAAACATTTCTTGTTTTGGAGTTTTTAAATAAGAATTTTATCTAATTCTTATTTTTTGGTTTTTACAGTAAATGACATTTCCATTTCATCATTAATGAATTTGTCTTTCAAATTGTCAAAAAATGATTTTGATCCATATTTTACATTGAAGTCTGCTCTATTCACCATAAAAGTTTCGCTTTTAAATTCTACAACACCATCAGTTTCTGAGACCATTGCAGGAATTGTAATACTTTTTGTTACATCTTTTATAGTTAAATTACCAGTTACAGCCAATTTATCATCTTTAGTTTCTACTGAAGTAATCACAAATTTAGAAGTTGGATATTTTTCAATATCAAAAAAATCTGCAGATTTTAAATGACCTTCTAATTTAGCTGATCCGTCAGCATCAACAATTGTAGACATATCTATAACAAATTCTCCTCCAGTTAAAGCTCCACTTTCTATTGAAAGACCTCCACTAATTAACTTTACAGTTCCATTATGGGTTCCGGTTGGTTTTTCTCCTTTCCAGTACAATTCAGAACTTGCAGCATCGACACTATTGGTCATGGCAACTTTTTCTACTTTAACTTCTTCATTAACAACAACTTCTTTAGACTTGTTTTCTTTACAAGCTGATAAAGTTGCAGCAACTACTAACATAACTCCTATTATTTTTTTCATGATTTAATCTGTTTTTAAATGTTTTGTTTAACATGGCAAAGATAGTAAAAATAAAATTTAATTTCCTAGGAAATTAAATTTTATTTTCTGTGTCAAAAACGATGGTAACAGGCCCGTCATTAATCAAAGAAACCTTCATATCTGCACCAAAGATCCCGGTCTGTACTTTCTTCGAAATTTCTTGTTCAAACTGATTTACAAAGAACTCATAAAGCGGTTTAGAAATTTCAGGTTTTGCAGCCTTCATATAACTTGGTCTATTCCCTTTTTTTGTTCTGGCTTGCAAGGTAAATTGACTTACCAAGATAGCATCACCATTTATGTCAATAAGAGAATTATTCATCACACCTTCTAAATCATTAAAAATTCGAATATTAGCAATTTTTTTGCTTAACCAAAGGATATCTTCCTGGGTGTCAGTATCCGAAATTCCAATTAGGATAAGTAATCCTTGACCTATTTCGGCCACCTTTTCACCTTCCACTATAACTTTGGCATTGCTAACTCTTTGAATTACTGCTTTCATTTAAAGGTCTTCGTTTTCCCAACTTTCTGTTCTATAATGCTCTTCTTCTCCTGTTATAATTTGCAAATAACTTCGATATCTTGAATAGGATATTTCTTCATTCTCAATAGCCTCTTTAACGGCACATTTAGGCTCTTCTACATGCAAGCAATTATTAAACTTACACTTATTTTTTACTGCTAAAAATTCTGGAAAATAATCATCTACCTCTTCCTTTTCCATATCTACGACTCCAAAACCTTTAATCCCTGGAGTGTCAATAATGGATGCATCGAAACTCAAATCAAACATTTCTGCAAAAGTTGTTGTATGTTGTCCTTGCCTATGTTGATTGGAAATTTCTTTAGTTTTTAACGCTAATGTAGGCTCAATAGCATTTACCAATGTCGATTTACCAACCCCTGAATGCCCAATAAACATGCTAGTTTTTCCTAGCATCATCTCTTTAATTGCGCTAACATTCTTGCCTTCTGTTGCAGAAACTTCTATACAAGTATAGCCGATTTTTTCATAGATATCTTTTAAATACATTACCTCTGCTCTTTGCTCTAACTCATAAGAATCTATCTTGTTAAAGACCAAAACCACCGGCACTGAATAGGCTTCTGCAGTGACCAAAAAACGATCAATAAAACTGGTAAATGTCGGAGGGTTATTTATGGTGATCAATAGAAAAACCAAGTCAACATTCGCTGCAATGATATGGGTTTGCTTGGAAAGATTAACAGATTTTCGAATGATGTAATTTTTGCGTTGATGAATGCCGTGAATCACACCGGTTTCTGTATCATTTTTTGTTTCCATCTCAAAATCTACAACATCGCCAACTGCAATTGGATTGGTACTTTTAATCCCCTCCATTCGAAATTTTCCCTTAATTCGGCATTCGTAAAACTTCTTATTTTCAGATTTTACCAAATACCAACTCCCTGTAGATTTATAAACTTTTCCTGTCATCGTTGCAAAGATGCTAATTAAATATCAAATTTTTAAATGCTTTAAAAACACTTTGATTTAACCTTTAATGATTTTTTCTTGATGATTGATACTTTCTTGATGAATCGCTTTGAACATTTTTAAGACAAATTCCTCACTTAAACCTCTAGCTTCTCCTTCTAATATCATATTACCAAGAATTTCATTCCACCGTTTTGATTGCAACACAGCCACATTTTTTTCCTTTTTTAAAGCCCCTATTTCATCAGCAATTTTCATTCGTTTTCCAAGTATTTCCACTAATTGGCTGTCTACAACATTTATTTGAGCTCTCAAATTACCCAAAGAAACTTTAAAGTCGGTTTCTGTATCTGTAATTTTTCGAATTCTCAAATCTTCCATGATTTGTTTCAATTTGGCCGGTGTTACCTGCTGAGCAGCATCACTCCACGCCTCATCTGGTGTGGTATGAGTTTCGATCATCAAACCATCAAAATTTAAATCCAAGGCGGTTTGAGAAACATCAAAAATAAGTTCTCTGTTTCCTGTAATATGAGAAGGATCACAAATTAAAGGAAGGTCTGGAAAACGATTTTGCAACTCAATTGCAATTTGCCATTCAGGTATATTCCTATATTTCGTCTTTTCGTAAGTAGAAAAACCTCTATGAATAACTCCCAAATTTTTAATATTGGCTGTATACAGTCGCTCTACTCCACCCAACCATAAAGCCAAATCTGGATTCACTGGATTCTTGACCAATACTATTTTATCTGTTCCTTCTAGGGCTTCTGCAATTTCCTGAACAATAAAAGGACTCACTGTAGAGCGAGCTCCAATCCATAATAAATCAATATCGTGTTCTAAGGCCAACTTTACATGGGCTGCATTGGCAACTTCGGTCGCCGTTTTCATTCCTGTTTCTTCTTTTACCTTTTGCAACCATTTTAGACCCAATGCACCAACACCTTCAAAATTTCCTGGGCGAGTTCTTGGTTTCCAAATTCCTGCTCTAAAATAATTTACATCAGAATCTTTAAGCTCGTGCGCTATTGCCAATACCTGTGCTTCTGTTTCTGCGCTGCAGGGCCCTGCGATTACTAAGGGATGATCTAAGCCTAAATCATCCAACCAAGTCTTTAATTGTTTTGTGTTTTCCATGGTTACTATTTGTTCTTCAAAGTTATGAGTTTATTCCGTTTAATATTTCTTTAATTCTATTGGTATTTTCCATCTCTTGATAAATGGCTTCATACGAATCTTGTTCCATCAGTTTTTTAAACTTTTGCAAATTTTGGATGTATTCTTCTAAGGTTTCAATAATATTGTCTTTGTTGTGTTCAAAAATTGGTGTCCACATTGCCGGTGAACTCTTTGCTAAACGAACCGTACTCGCAAATCCACTGCCCGCCATATCAAAAATATCTCGTTCATTTTTCTCTTTTTCGATTACCGTTTTACCCAACATAAAGGCACTTATATGTGATAAATGAGATACATATGCAATGTGTTTATCATGAGAAATAGCGTCCATGTATCGAATACGCATCCCTAGTTTTGAAAAAATAGCGAGGGCCTTTTCTTGCAATTTAAAGGCTGTTTTCTCCACTTCACAAATTATATTGGTTTTATTGTAAAACAAGTTTTTTAGAGCTGCTTTTGGCCCAGAAAATTCTGTTCCAGCAATGGGATGAGTTGCTAAAAAATTCCTGCGCTTTGGGTGTGACTCTAATACATGGCATATCCGAGCCTTAGTAGAACCCATATCGATGACCAATGCCTCGTCATAAATGCGGTCTAAAACCTTTGGAAGCAATTCTAATTGTGCATCAACAGGAATGGCAACAACTACAATATCTGCCTCATGCAATGCCTCAAAGCTTGATTTAAAATGTATAATTCCTAAAGAAAGGGCAGTTTCTAAATGCCCTTCATTTGCATCGATTCCTCCAATTTCTAAATCTTCATAATGTTCTTGCAGTCCCAAAGAAAAACTTCCTCCTATTAAACCCAAACCTATAATTATTATTTTCATCTTTAAGACTTTCTTTTTTTAATTCTATCAATGGCGGTCCCAATAAGCGCTGAGTTTACACAAAGTGAAAAACGGATAAAACCTTCTCCATTGGTCCCAAATACTGTGCCTGGAGCCACAAAAATATCATATTCATAGAGCAATTTATCAGTCATTTCTTCAGCGGTCATTTTTGTTGGAACCTGAGCCCAAACAAACAACCCAGTAGCATTTTTAGTTACTTTACAACCCAACTCCTCAGCAAGAAGCCAGACAAATTTTCGACGTTCTTCATAGATTTTATTCTGTACCTTAAACCATTCATCTCCTAAACTAAGAGCAGCAATAGCGCCTTGTTGAATTCCAAAAAACATACCAGAATCACTTTGGGTTTTCACTTTTAGAACTTCCTGTATATAGCGTTGTTTCCCCAAGAGCATACCAACTCTCCATCCCGCCATATTAAAACTTTTACTGAGAGAATTTAATTCTAAAGCACAATCCATGGCTCCTTCCCTTTGCAAAATACTTTGTGGAGTTTCATTTAAAATAAAACTATAGGGATTGTCATTTACTAAAAGGATTTGATGCTTTTTTGCAAAAGCAATAAGACGATCAAAAGTATTAGACAATGCATTGGCTCCTGTAGGCATATGGGGGTAATTTATCCACATAATTTTCACCTTTGACAAATCCTCTTGCTCCAAAGCTTCAAAATCAGGTTGCCATCCATTTTCTGAGGTCAAATCATAAAATAAGGGGGTGGCTCCAACCAGATTAGTTACTGAAGTATAGGTTGGATAGCCTGGATTGGGAATCAAAACAGCATCTCCTTTATTTAAAAAGGCTAAGGAAATTTGTAAAATTCCTTCTTTACTACCCATCAGAGGCAAAATCTCAGAATTTGAATCTAGAACAACATCATATTGGTTCTTATAAAATGTGGCAATCGCTCCTCTAAAGTCAGGTGTCCCTTGGTAACTTTGGTACATATGTGAAAAAGGTTTATCCAAACTGGCCTTTATGGCTTCTATGACCAAAGTAGAAGGCCGCAAATCTGGACTACCAATTCCCAAATTAATGATGGGTCTTCCGGCTTCTGTTAGGTTTCTAACTTCACGGAGCTTTGTCGAAAAATAATATTCCTGGATGCTTTCTAATCTTTCTGCTGGACGAATCATGATCTTCCGTTTTTATATTCACCTAAAATTTTAAATTCTTGTGCCATAATTGAGATTAGTGTCTTTGCTTTTTCATAGTCTTTGTGCTGATCAAAGGTTACATCGACAAAAAAGGCATATTTCCATGGGGTTTCAATTATTGGTAGTGATTGAATTTTGGTTAAATTCAATTTACAATCACTCATTACATTTAGAATTGCGGCCAAACTGCCTCTTTTATGATCCAGAGAAAATTTTAATGATGCCTTATTAATATTTTCGGTTTTCCTCTCCAACTTTTTTGTTTGTAAAATCACGAAGCGAGTCGCATTGTTCGCAATGGTTTGAATATCATCTGCCAAAACTGTCAAACCAAACAAATCAGCAGCAATTCTAGGTGCAATTGCAGCAATTCCATTTAATTTTTTTTCTGAAATTCGCTTTGCAACCTCTGCGGTATCGACATCTTCTACCAAGCGAATTTTCGGATACTGCTTAAAAAACTCTTTACACTGCAACAAAGCCATAGGGTGAGAACATACTTCTTTAATATCTTCCATCTTCTGATCTGGCAAAGCCATAAGGTGATGATGAATGTTTAGATATTGCTCCCCACTAATCTGCAAATTGTTCTGATCTATAAGGGCATAATTTGGAATAATTGATCCGGCAATGGTGTTTTCTATTGCCATAACCGCTTCTTCACAATTAGCTTTTATAAGTGCATCTACCAAGGCGTCAAACGACATGCATTCTATGAGTTCTACTCCGCTTCCAAAATAATCGGAAGCAACCTTATGATGATTTGAGCCAATGGCTCCCTGTATAGCTATTCTTCTGTTCATATAGGGACAAAAAAAAGCCTCGAAATTCGAGACTTTATGAAATATTATTTTTTAGGTAACAATACGATACAAAGTCTCAGCTCTTATTAAAAAAATAAAAGTAAAAATAGAAACCTTGCCAAACGTTTTGTAACATCTTTATGTAATTCTTGTATACCGACAAATCTAAAGATTAATCTGAAACAAACAAACTTTAACAAAAAAAATATAAAAAAAATTATTCCTCATGAATAACGACTTTAAAACAACAAAAAAATGATGCCTTAATGAAATCCAATTTTAAAAAGCTCATTGATAGTCTTTTTTTTTTAACTATTGTATTTTAATTTAGCAAATGACTATATTTGCTCCTTGAAATCTTTTATTTCCATAACGCTCTCTTTCTTTTTACTAATGCAAAGCATTGGCATTCATCTTAGTGACCTTGTTCAACTAGATGAATTTATTGAGCATGCTCAATTTCACAGTAAAGAATATGGAGATAATGTTTTTGTCTTTATTTCTAAGCACTATGGTGAGTTGAAAGCAGAACACGATGCGCAGCACAAAGAAGAGCAAGAAGAGCATCAGCAGTTGCCCTTTCAGCATCATTATCATATGGCTGTGAATGCTTTTGAAGCAGACTTACCTCGGATGGAATTTGTTATTTTGGATTTCACTGAGCTACAGAGCTCAAATTTTTATTATCAAGATCCTACTTCTACTCTTCATATAGAGGGGCTTTTACAACCTCCCCGCCTTTCATAAATTCTTCAAATACGTTTAATGCTGTTCCCTTTCATTGATTGAATTGGAACCTATTCACTTTGATTAATTCATGAAAAAATGTTATCACATATTATAAATTTTAGTATCAAGAACAAATTTATTGTTCTACTTTTTACAAGTTTCATTATTGGTTTTGGCTTGTATTCTTTATCCCAAATACCAATTGGGGCCGTTCCGGATGTTACGAACAACCAGGTTCAGGTAATTACAACTTCGCGCAATCTTTCTACTCAAGACATGGAGCAGTTTATAACCTATCCTGTAGAGTTGGAAATGGCAAATTTGCCGGGTGTTCACGAAATTAGGTCCGTATCAAAATTTGGTCTTTCGGTAGTGACCATCGTTTTTGACGATGATATGGGAACCTATTTACCAAGACAATTGATTGCCGAAAAAATAAAAACTGCTTCAGAAAAAATACCAGCAGGCTTTGGAAGCCCAGAAATGGGGCCAATCACTACAGGTTTGGGTGAAATCTATCAGTATATTTTAGATGTAAAGCCAGAATTTAAAGATCGATACACCACCGAAGATTTGCGAACAATTCAAGATTGGGTGGTAAAACGCCAACTCTCTGGAATCCCAGGAGTGATCGAAGTGAACACTTGGGGAGGCTTTCTAAAACAATACGAAGTTGCAATCAATACCCAAAAACTGAATTCCGTAAACATAAGGGCACAAGAAGTATTTACTGCATTAGAAAAAAACAACAGTGTTTCTGGAGGAGGTTATATAGAAAAAGTAAATCAGGCTTATTTTATTCGAGGTGAAGGCTTAATTGGGTCTTTAGAGGACATCGGAAACATTGTTGTAAAAAACAGAAATGGCTTGCCAATCTACATAAAAGACATTGCCAATGTTGGCTATGGTAGCGCCATACGATTTGGTGCCATTACCGGAAATGGCGAAGGTGAAAAAGTACTTGGTCAGGTGATGATGTTAAAAGATGCCAACTCTAAAAAAGTAATTGAGGCCATTAAAGAGCGTGTTGAGAGCATTGGAAGTTCCTTGCCAGAAGGTGTTTATATCAATGCCTTTTTAGACAGAAGTGATTTGATTGCAAAAACCACCTTTACTGTTAGTGAAAACCTAATTTTAGGTTGTTTGATTGTTATTTTTGTCGTGGTTCTTCTGTTGGGGAATCTTCGATCTGGGCTGGTTGTTGCATCGGTCATCCCGCTCTGTTTGTTTTTTGCGCTATCACTTATGTATATTTTTGGTGTGGATGCCAACCTTATGAGCTTGGGAGCCATCGATTTTGGAATTATCATTGATGGAGCGGTAATTATTGTAGAGTATATAGCCTTTCAAATTAGCCAAAAACAGCAGCAAATACTTAGCTTAAAACCTGAAGAACAACAAGATATAAAAGATGAAATTACCTTTACTGGTGCATCGAAAATGATGAATTCAGCCATCTTTGGGCAGTTAATTATCTTAATAGTATTTATCCCAATCTTATCCTTGAGCGGTGTAGAAGGAAAAATGTTTAAACCCATGGCCTTAACCTTTAGTTTTGCCTTAATTGGAGCGATGATTTTGTGTTTTACCTATGTACCTGTGGTTGCATCTTTATTTTTAAAACCATCCAAAGCAAGTGATAAAAACATCTCCGTTCGTTTAATGAAATGGTTGCACAAAAAATATGAGCCTGTAATTCATTGGGCACTGACTAGCAAAAAACTTGTTTTAGGCATTGCTGTTGGTCTTTTAGGATTTGCTATGTATCTATTCACTACCATGGGTGGAGAATTTGTACCTACCTTAGACGAAGGAGATTTTGTGATTCAACCTGTATTAAAAACAGGAACCTCACTAAGCAATACAGTAGAAATTACTACAGAAATAGAAAAGATTTTATTAAAGAATTTTCCTGAAGTCAAACAAGTTGTGACCCGTATTGGAGCCGCCGAAGTTCCTACAGACCCAATGTCTATGGAAGAAAGTGATGTGATCATCGTTTTACATCCAAAAAGCGAATGGACTTCAGCAAGTTCTAAGGATGAATTGGCCGATAAATTTAAAGAGGCTTTAGCAGTAATTCCAGGTATGGAGGTAGAGTTTACACAACCTATCGAAATGCGATTTAACGAGCTGATTACAGGTGTTAGAGCTGATATTGCTATCAAAATTTTTGGAAACGATCTTAATATCCTAGCAAAAAAAGCCAGCGAAATTAGCGAATTAATCAGTGAAGTTCCAGGTGCTGCGGATATTTCTGTTGAAAAAATAGAGGGCTTGCCAGAAATGAGTGTCAATTATAATCGCCTAAAAATAGCACGCTATGGAGTCAATGTCCAAGACCTAAATGAGATGATTTCTATGGGCTTTGCCGGAAAAACAGTAGGAAGTGTATTTGAAGGTGAAAAGCGATTTGACTTAGTGGTCAGCTTAGATAAAAGTCAAAGAAAAGACATTGATAATCTTAAAAATTTACAGATTGATTTACCAAATGGAGGAAAGGTTCCATTGAGTGAATTAGCAGATATTTCCTATAAAAAAGGTGCTGCAAAAATCTCAAGGGACAATACCAAAAGACGTATCGTAGTAGGAATCAATGTAAGAAACCGTGATTTACAATCGGTAGTAGATGATGTGCAATTACTAATTAATAAAAACATCAAACTCCCGACAGGTTATACCATTACTTATGGTGGACAGTTTGAAAACTTACAAAGTGCCAAAGCACGATTGATGATTGCAGTACCCATTGCTCTGATTCTAATTTTTATCCTCTTGTATTTTGCGTTTAACTCGGTTAAGGATGCTCTGATGATTTATTCTGCTATTCCATTATCAGCAGTTGGTGGTGTCTTACTCCTTTGGATGAGAGACTTGCCTTTTAGCATCTCTGCTGGGGTCGGATTTATTGCTCTTTTTGGGATTGCAGTATTGAATGGTATTGTATTAGTAGAGCATTTTAAAGAATTAAAACATCAAGGTTTTGAAAGCATGGAAGCATTAATAAAACAAGGAACAAAAGATCGTTTAAGAGCCGTATTGTTAACAGCAGCAGCGGCAGCTTTGGGTTTTTTACCGATGGCCATTTCTACCAACGCAGGTGCCGAAGTTCAAAGACCCTTGGCGACTGTTGTTATTGGAGGCTTGGTTACCGCAACCTTATTAACCATGATTGTTTTACCAGTGCTATATGCCCTGTTTAACAAACCCAATGATGGCCCTAAAAGACGTTTATCTTTTAGAGCAAAAAAATCAGTTACTGTCATTTTATTGTGCTGCTCGATTGGCGCATTCGCCCAAGAAAGAAAGGAACAAAATTTAGACGAACTGCTAAACCTAGCATATAAGAATAATGCCTTTTTAAGAGCTTCACAATTAGAAGTTAATCAATTTGATGCACTTACAAAAAGCGCGACTCTTTTTGACAAAACCCATCTCTATTATGAATTTGATGAGAACAATTTGGCAACAAACAATTTGCCAATAAAGGTCTTCGGGATCCAGCAAGATTTGCGCTTTCCAACTGCTTATTTTGCAGAAAAAAAGGTTCACCAAGCCAAATTCGATATGAGTGCCACCAAATTTGAAATTGATAAAAAAGCCTTAACAAGAAAAGTATATGCCGCTTATTATGAATATCAGATTACTAGAAAAAAAGAAGCCGTGTACAAAAACCTTAGCACACTCTATACAGATTTTTCAAAGGCAGCCAACAGACGTTTTGAACTTGGAGAAACTAATTATTTAGAGAAAATTACAGCGGCATCTAAACAACAGCAAATTGCACTATCCTTTACCCAAGCTCAGCAAGAGCTAGTATTGGCCTATACCCTGCTAAAGCAGGTAGTCCAAACGACGGATAGCCTTAGGGTAGTTAAAGAGGCCTCTTTTAAACTGCCTTTGGATGTGTTACAACCAACGAACAGTGCAGAAATGACTTATCAGAAAAATAAGATAGCCCTTTTAGAAGCAGAAAGTCGTTTTGAAAAGCAGCAAGTTCTGCCAGACATAAGTCTACTTTACTTTCAAGGAAGCAATGCTCAGTTAAATGGAAACCTTAATGGGTATCAAATTGGAGTTAAAATACCCATCCTATTTGGCGGTAAATCAGCAAGAATTAAATCTTCAAAAATTGCCGCCGATGTTGCAATAGCAGCATCAGAAAACTATGCCATTGAACTGAATTCAAAATTGAAAAACTTGCAAACGCAGTTGAACCAAATTCAAAAATCTATCAACTATTATGAGAATGAAGGACTGGCTCTTTCTGAAGAAATTTTAAAAACTGCCAAAGGAAGTTTTAAAAATGGCGCTATTGATTTTTACCAATACATCCAAAGTTTAGAAAGCGCTTATCAGATTAAGTTGTCCTATTTAGACAACTTGAATCAGTACAACCAAATTATCATAGACATTAATTTCTTAACCTTATAAAATGAGCATCATGCAACAAAATATATACAAAATAACATTCTTAAGCATCTTGTTGACGCTTTTCAATTGCAACAGCAAAGAATCAGAAAAAATAACAGAAACAAATCTTATTGAAACCTCAGGAGAGGGAAAAATTACGATTACGCAAGCACAATTTGATCATAATAAAATGGTATTAGGATCACTGGTAGAAAAACAATTTCCAAGTCTTGTCACCGTTAATGGAATGATTGATGTTCCGCCAGAAAACAGAGCCGTTGTTAATGCTACCATGGGGGGCTATATTAAGACCACCCCATTACTAATTGGAGATCGAGTGACAAAAGGTCAAGTTTTGGTAACAATTGAAAACCCGGAGTTTGTAAATCTTCAACAAAAATATTTGGAGATTCACAGCCAGTTGCCCTATTTAAAAGCAGGATTTGACAGAGAAAAAACCTTATTTGCAGAAAAAATAAGTTCTGAAAAAAACTTTTTAAAGGCAGAAAGTGATTATAAAACGATGCTAGCTACCTACAAGGGGATTGAAAAACAATTGGAGTTACTAAACATCTCTAGAGAGCAGGTTATCGCAGGAGATTTTACAAGTATTGCAACCGTTTACGCGCCTATTTCTGGAAGTGTAACCAAAGTGAATGTGAGTAGAGGGTCTTAT